>JAICSC010000023.1 GCA_025937085.1 Nocardioides sp. | reverse complement strand
GTGTCGCCGCTCGGCCGAGCAGGAACCGCATCACCTCAGGGTCCGAGTTGAGCTCCACCAGGAGTGGGAGGTGCTCGTCGGTGACCGGGGCCAGGGTCAGTCGCGTGGTGTGGAGGGTGGGCCTCATCTTCTGCAGCTCCACCATGGGATGTCGAGGTTCTCGCACTTCCCTCGGCGTACACGCCATGGGAGGTGCCGATTCGTCTGCATCCCATGGTGAAGCTGGGGCAGACGCGACGGGAGGGGCGAGTCACCCACCCCAGACCGGGTCCCAGCCCGCGATGGAGTCGGCCCGGCGGGCGGTCGGGCCGGTGTAGACCGCCGAGGGGCGGATCAGCCGGCCGGTGCGCTTCTGCTCCAGGATGTGCGCGGACCAGCCGCCGGTGCGGGCGCAGGTGAACATGGAGGTGAACATGTTCGCCGGCACCTGGGCGAAGTCGAGCACGATCGCGGCCCAGAACTCGACGTTCGTCTCGAGCACGCGGTCGGGACGGCGGGCGCGGAGCTCGGCGAGGGCGGCCTGCTCCAGCGCCTCCGCGACCCCGTAGCGCGGGGCGTCGAGCTCGCGAGCGGTACGACGGAGCACGCGGGCCCGCGGGTCCTCCGCGCGATAGACGCGGTGACCGAAGCCCATCAGCCGTTCACCCTTGTCGAGCACCGACCTCACGTAGCCCTCCGCGTCGCCGGACCTCTCGACCGCCTCGATCATCCCGAGCACCCGCGACGGAGCGCCGCCGTGCAGCGGTCCGCTCATCGCGCCGATCGCCCCGGAGAAGGCCGCGGCCACGTCCGCGCCGGTGGAGGTGATGACCCGGGCGGTGAAGGTCGAGGCATTCATGCCGTGCTCGGCCGCGGAGCTCCAGTAGGCGTCGATCGCCTTGACGTGCTTGGGATCGGCCTCTCCGTGCCAGCGGATCAGGAACTTCTCGGCCAGGCTCGAGCCCCGGTCGACCTCCCGCTGGGGCACGATGGGCAGTCCGAGTCCGCGGGCGGCCTGACCGACGAGCGACAGCACCAGCACCGCGATCCGGGAGAGATCCAGTCTGGCCTGCTCGTCGGAGATGTCGTAGGTCTGGCCCATGCCCAGCACGGGCGCGAGCGTGGCGACCGCCGCCTGCACGTCAGCCCTCACGTCGCCGCTGTGGATCGGCAGGTTGTAGGGCTCGGCCGGCGGGAGCCCCGGCTCGTAGCTGCCGTCGATGAGGAGGCCCCAGACGTTCTCGAACGGCACCCGGCCGGCCAGCTCCTCGATGTCCACGCCGCGATAGCGAAGTGCAGAACCCTCCTTGTCGGGCTCGGCGATCTCCGTCGCGAACGCGACGACACCCTCGAGACCCTCGCGTACGTCGGGCACCTCGGTCTGCTGCTCGCTCATGCGGCGCCTCCTCCGTCGTCGGGCTGCCTCTCCTGATTTCGCGCGCTCACTCCGCGGGACTCGATTCTGCCCTGTCGCCGCACGGCGCAGCACAGGTGGATGCCGGTGGTTGGATTGACGGCATGACCGACCAGTACGCCGGCCTTCGTCGCGAGTACGCCCTCGGGGGCCTGGTCGAGGAGGACCTGTCGCCGGACCCGTTCGCGATGTTCCAGCGGTGGTTCCACGACGCGGTGGCCGCGCAGGTCTACGAGCCGAACGCGATGGTCGTCTCGTCGGTCTCCGCCGAGGGCCGGCCGTCGTCGCGGCTGGTGCTGCTCAAGGGGTTCACGCCCGCGGGCTGGGTGTTCTTCACCAATCTCGGCTCGCGCAAGGGTGTCGAGCTCCTGGCCAACCCCCACGTCGCCCTGCTCTTCCCGTGGCACCCGCTCGAGCGGCAGGTGCGGGTGGACGGTCGGGCCATGGTGCTCGACCGCGACGAGGTGGCGACGTACTTCGAGACCAGGCCGCGCGGATCCCAGCTCGGCGCCCACGCCTCGCACCAGTCGCAGGAGGTCGGCTCGCGGCAGGACCTGGACGACGCCTGGGCGGCTGCGGACGCGGCGTACCCCGACGAGGTGCCGGTGCCGGACGAGTGGGGTGGTTTCAGGGTCGAGGCGGATGCCGTGGAGTTCTGGCAGGGAAGACCCGGCCGGATGCACGACCGGCTGGTCTATCGACGGCACGGGGACTCCTGGTCCGTCCACCGGCTCGCCCCGTGACCGACGAGCCGGCGCTCCGCGCGCTCGGCGGCACCGCATGTTCGACCTGCCCGATGGCCGAGACCGGGTCGTTCGGCCCCGAGGTTCGAGCCGCCATGGAGGCGGGCCTGGCCGTTGCCGACGCGCGGCTACGCGCCGAGGGGTCGGCGTGATCCCTATCGTGGGCGGATGCGCCGCTCGCTGCTGATCCCCCTCGCTGTGCTCACCACGACGGCCGTGGCCCTTCCGGCGTACGCCGCCTCGACGCCGCGGTCGCACGGCGATGCGCACCGGCAGGCCATCGATCGGGGCGCCGACCGGGGCCTCGCTCGTGGTGTCAGGCACGTGCCGGTGCCGAAGGCGGCACGGGCCGTGAGCACCCGGCATCCCGACCACGTGGTCGGGCACGGCACGCCCGCAAGCTGTACGTCGCGGAAGGTCGTCCGCGCGGTCGCCAAGGGCGGCGTGGTCACGTTCGACTGCGGGCCGGACCCGGTGGTGATCCGGATGCGGCACACCGCCAAGGTGGTGAACACCAGCCGCCGGGTCGTGATCGACGGCGGCGGGCTGGTGACGTTGTCCGGCATGGGCAAGCGACGCATCCTCTACCAGGACACCTGCGACCGGCGCCAGATCTGGACCACCAGCCACTGTCAGGACCAGGCCCACCCCCGTCTGGTCGTCCAGCACCTCACCCTCGCCGACGGCAACTCCACGGGGAACCTCGCCGAGGGGGGCGGGGGCGGCGCCATCCTGGTCCGTGGCGGACAGCTGAAGATCGTCGACAGCCGGTTCGTCGGGAACCGCTGCGACCGACACGGGCCGGACCTCGGTGGCGCCGCCGTACGGGCGCTCTCGCAGTATCACGGACGGCCGGTGTACGTCGTGCACAGCACGTTCCGCGGCGGACGCTGTAGCAACGGGTCGGGGCTGAGCAGCATCGGGGTCTCGTGGACGGTGCTCAACAGCGTGTTCGTCGGGAACCGGGCGGTCGGGCACGGCGCCAACCCGCAGCGGCCGGGGTCCAAGGGCGGCGGATCCGGTGGGGCGATCTACACCGACGGTGACGCCTACACCCTGCGCGTCGCCGGCACCCTGATGCGGCACAACCACGCCAACGAGGGCGGTGGCGCCATCTTCTATGTCAGCAACGACCGCTCCGGCCGGCTCCACATCCGCTGGTCGACGCTGCGCGACAACGTCAGCGAGCGCTTCGAGACCCGACCCGGGATCTTCTACCTCGGCCGGGGCCCCATCGACGTACGGCACTCGGTCATCCGCTGACGGGCTCCCGGGATAGTCCCTGACAAGGTGGTCGGGTCCTCGGCCCACGAGGGACCATCTTGTCAGGGACTATCCCGAAAACAGTTTGTGAGTGAGCGCTCACTCAGTTACCGTGGGCGGCGATGTCCCCACGTGCCACCGCCATGTCGCCCGACGAGCGCCGCAGCGCACTCGTCCAGGCGACGCTGCCGTTGCTCCGCGAGCACGGGCGCGGGGTGACCACGCGGCAGATCGCCGAGGCGGCCGGGGTGGCCGAGGGGACGATCTTCCGGGTCTTCGACTCCAAGGACGAGCTCGTCGAGGCCGCGATCATGTCCGTGTTCGGGCCCGGCCGCTTCGAGCACGACCTCGACCACGTGAACGTCGATGCCCCGCTGCGTGACCGGCTGATCGAGATGGTGACGGTCTTCCAGCGCCGACTTCAGGAGATCTTCGGACTCATGCGCGCGGTCGGCATGGTCGCACCGCCCGATCACGACTCCGAGACTGCCGCACAGTCACGCACCGAGGCCCGAGCCCGGCTCGTCGAGCTCGTCCAGCCCGATGCCGACCGGCTCACGATCCCGCCGGAGGAGCTCGTCCACATCCTCCGGCTGCTCACGTTCTCCGCCAGCCACCACGAGATCGCGGACGGACACCTGCTGACCCCCACCGAGATCGTCGGGATCGTTCTCGACGGCGTACTCAAGAAGGAAGACTGATGCTGCGCGACCTCTACAGCCTTGTGCGCAGGTTTCTCGCGGCGTACCGCGGCCCGCTCACGGTC
The DNA here is from genome assembly GCA_025937085.1 of Nocardioides sp. Lineage (GTDB taxonomy): Bacteria > Actinomycetota > Actinomycetes > Propionibacteriales > Nocardioidaceae > Nocardioides. The sequence continues at coordinate 15,749 of JAICSC010000023.1, read as the reverse complement.
GTGGTCGTCCTGCAGTTCATCGGCACGGTGATGGCGCTGTACCTGCCCAGCCTGAACGCCGACATCATCGACCAGGGCGTCGTCACCGGCGACACCGGCTACATCGTCCGCACCGGCGCGGTGATGCTGGTCGTGGCGCTGGTCCAGATCTGCTGCTCGATCGGCGCGGTCTGGTTCGGAGCGCGTACGGCGATGGGTTTCGGCCGCGACGTGCGGGCCGGGATCTTCCACCGCGTCGGCACGTTCAGCCAGCGCGAGGTGCAGGACTTCGGCGCTCCCAGCCTGATCACCCGCGAGACGAACGACGTCCAGCAGGTGCAGATGCTCGTGCTGATGTCGTGCACGCTGATGGTGATGGCTCCGATCATGATGGTCGGCGGCATCGTGATGGCCATCCACGAGGACGTCGGGCTGTCCTGGCTGGTCGCCGTGACCGTGCCGGTCCTGGCGCTGTGTCTCAGCCTGATCATCACCCGGATGGTCCCGAGCTTCCGGCTCATGCAGTCCCGCATCGACGAGGTCAACCGCCTGCTGCGCGAGCAGATCACCGGCGTCCGGGTGGTCCGAGCCTTCGTCCGCGAGCCCCTCGAGACCGAGCGTTTCGCGACCGCCAACACCGACCTCACCGCCGTGGCCACCCGCACCGGCCGCTACCTGGCGCTGATGTTCCCGACCGTGATGCTGGTGGCCAACGTGGCCTCGGTCGGCGTGCTGTGGTTCGGCGGGCACCGGGTGGACTCCGGGGCCATGCAGGTCGGCGCGCTGACGGCGTACCTGGCCTACCTCATGCAGATCGTGATGTCGGTGATGATGGGCACGTTCATGATGATGATGGTCCCGAGGTCGGCGGTCTGCGCCGACCGGATCATGGAGGTCCTCCAGACCGACACGTCGGTCCCCACGCCCGACGAGCCGGTCACCGACCTGCCCGAGCACGGGACGCTGCGGCTCGACGGGGTCGAGTTCAGCTACCCGGGCGCCGACCTGCCGGTGCTGCTGGACCTGTCGTTCGAGGCCGGACCCGGCCAGACGGTCGCCGTGATCGGCTCGACCGGGGCGGGGAAGAGCACCCTGGTCAACCTGGTCCCGCGGCTGTTCGACGTCACCGGCGGCACGCTCGCGGTGGGCGGGGTCGACGTACGCCGCCTCGACCCGGAGGTGCTCTGGTCCCGGATCGGCCTGATCCCGCAGAAGGCCTACCTGTTCTCGGGCACGGTGCGGTCCAACCTCCTGCACGGCAAGCCCGACGCCACGGACGAGGAGCTGTGGGACGCACTGCGGATCGCCCAGGCCGACGACTTCGTGCGGGCGATGCCCGATGGCCTCGACGCATCGATCGCCCAGGGAGGCACCAACGTGAGCGGCGGCCAGCGGCAGCGGTTGGCGATCGCCAGAGCCGTCGTACGCCGACCCGAGATCTACCTGTTCGACGACTCGTTCTCGGCGCTGGACCTGGCCACCGACGCGCGGCTGCGGGCCGCGCTGCGACCGGTGACGCGCGACGCGACCGTGCTGCTCGTGGCCCAGCGCGTCTCGACGATCCGCGACGCCGACCTGATCCTCGTGCTCGAGGACGGGCTCGTCGTCGGGCGCGGCACGCATCACGAGCTGCTCGACACCTGCACGACCTACCGGGAGATCGTCGCCTCCCAGCTGAGCGCGGAGGAGGCGGCATGAGCACCGATGAGAAGAGCCCCGTGGTCTCGACAGGCTCGACCGACGGGACCGCCCCGAGCGCCGGGACGGGTCAGCTGAAGGAGACCGAGCGGGTCACGGCCGGGCACGGTCCCGGGCGGGGCCCGTTCGGCGGCGGGATGGTCGGCCAGAAGGCCCACGACTTCGGTCCGTCCGCGAAGCGGCTCGTCCGCCGGATGGCACCGGAGAAGGTCAAGGCGATCACGGTGCTCGTGCTGGCGGTCTGCAGCGTCGGCCTGATGGCGCTCGGCCCGCGGATCCTGGGTCGGGCGACCGACCTGATCTTCGCCGGCATCCTCGGCAAGAACCTCGAGGGCCAGGTCCCCGCGGGCACCTCGCAGCAGCAGGTCGTGGAGCACCTGCAACGCAGCGGTGACGAAAAGCAGGCCTCGATGATCGGCGCGATGAAGCACTTCGTCGTCGGTCAGGGCGTCGACTTCACCGCGGTCGGGCACGTCCTCCTGCTGGTCCTGAGCGTGTACGTCGCGGCCTCGGTCCTCTCGTGGCTCCAGGGCTACCTGCTCAACGACGTGGTCCAGGGCACGATCTTCCGGATGCGGTCCGAGGTGGAGGACAAGGTCAACGCGCTGCCCCTGAGCTACTTCGACCAGCAGCCGCGCGGCGAGCTGCTCAGCCGGGTCACCAACGACATCGACAACATCAGCCAGACCTTGCAACAGACCATGAGCCAGCTGCTGAGCTCGCTGCTGACGGTGCTCTTCGTGGTCGGCTTCATGTTCTCGATCTCGTGGGAGCTGGCGCTGGTCGCCCTGGTCACGGTGCCGATCACGATGGTCGTCACCGGTGCGGTGATGAAGCGCAGCCAGGGCATGTTCATCGACCAGTGGCGGCGTACCGGCAAGCTCAACGCCCACATCGAGGAGACCTTCTCCGGCAATGCGCTGGTCAAGGTGTTCGGTCGCCAGCAGGCGGTCGAGCGGACGTTCGCCGAGGAGAACGAGAAGCTCTACGAGTCGTCGTTCGGGGCGCAGTTCGTGAGCGGTCTGATCATGCCCACGATGATGTTCATCGGGAACCTCAACTACGTCGTGATCGCGGTGCTCGGCGGGCTCAAGGTGGCCAACGGGTCGATCTCCCTGGGGGAGGTGCAGGCCTTCATCCAGTACTCCCGCCAGTTCACCCAGCCACTGACGCAGGTCGCGTCGATGACCAACCTGCTGCAGTCCGGGGTCGCCAGCGCCGAGCGGGTCTTCGAGCTTCTCGACGCTCCGGAGCAGGAGCCCGACGCGACGGGTACGCCGGCCCCGGCAGACCGACGGCACGGCGAGGTGCGATTCGAGGACGTCTCGTTCTCCTACCGTCCCGACACACCGCTGATCGAGGATCTGTCGTTGGTCGCCCGGCCGGGACAGACCGTCGCGATCGTCGGACCGACCGGTGCCGGCAAGACCACGTTGGTCAACCTGGTGATGCGCTTCTACGACGTCACCTCGGGCCGGATCTCGCTGGACGGGGTCGACATCGCCTCGATGCCGCGGTCGGCGCTGCGCGACCAGATCGGCATGGTGCTGCAGGACACCTGGCTGTTCGAGGGCACCATCCGCGACAACATCGCCTACGGCCGCCCCGACGCCACCGAGGAGGAGATCCTCGAGGCCGCCCGCGCGACGTACGTCGACCGCTTCGTCCACTCCCTGCCCGACGGCTACGGGACCCATCTCGAGGAGGAGGGCACCAACCTGTCCGCCGGCGAGCGGCAGCTGGTCACGATCGCCCGGGCGTTCCTGTCGGACCCGGACCTGCTGATCCTCGACGAGGCAACGTCGTCGGTCGACACCCGCACCGAGCTGCTGCTGCAGCACGCGATGGCGGCGCTGCGGACGGACCGTACGTCGTTCGTGATCGCCCATCGGCTCTCCACCATCCGCGACGCCGACCTGATCCTGGTGATGGAGGACGGCGCGATCGTCGAGCAGGGCACGCACGACTCCCTGCTCGAGGCCGAGGGTGCCTACGCGCGGCTGTACAACGCCCAGTTCGTGGCGCCGGAGGAGAGCGCGGTGGCCTGAAGGCCCGGCCACGGCCGGTTGGTCCCGGCAGGGTCGTGGCCCCGGACGGCCGACCCAGCCCCAGTCGACCCAACCCAGTCGATTCAGCCCAGTCGACTCAGACGGGTCGGACCTCCGGGTCCGGCGGTGGTGGCGCGTCCGGGTCCGTCCCGGGACTCGGCGGGGTGGTCGGCTCGGTGTTCGGAGGAGGCTGGCCCGGCGGTGCCGTGGGGTCGCCGCTGGGGACGACGTCCGGGTCTTCCACGGGCTCGTTCGGTGTGGTGGTCATGCCTTCCGGGTACCCCTTTCAGCGGACGGTACGTATCGATCCGCACGGGACCCGGCCAGGGGGCAGGGATGGGTTGGTACGTACCGTCCGCCGGCCCGGAGCTCGTCGGCGACTCATTTCCACGACACATCGGAAACCTGTTGAGCCGGTTTGGGTCGCCGGGTTAGCGTCTTCTCACACGGGAAAGGAGGTGGTCCTGAGTTGAGTACTTATAGGACGCGTGAGGTGGCTGCGGTCTAGCAGCAACCGGCCAGCCCGAAGTACTGCTGGCAATCCCAACGCAGACACCCGACCCGCAGGTGATCCGGCCCACGTCCGGCCGGAGGGACCAGGAGACATCCTGGTCGCACCTGCGGGTCGTCTGTGTCTTGCGGATGCCACGGGTCACCCCGGCCGCTGAATCCTGATCCGTACGTGCGCCCCGGGACCATCGGATTCCGATGAGGTTGTTGCCTGTGGCAACCTTGTCTCGTGAAGACGGATCGGCGTAGGTTGCGGCGTCATGTCACGCGCTGACGAGCTCGGTCGCCTCGAGCAGGAGGTGGGCGTGCTGATCCGCCGGATCAAGCGCGTGATCGGGGAGCGGGCGCGAGCGGTCCATCCCGACCTCCAGCCCGCGTCGTACCTGATGCTCACGTTCCTCGCCACCGACGGACCCCAGCGCTCGTCGGTGATGTCGGAGCGGTTCAACGTGGACAAGGGGGCGATCAGCCGGCAGGTGCAGCACCTGTGCGACCTCGGTCTGCTCGTCCGTGCCCCGGACCCGGTGGACGGCCGGGCGATGCTGATCTCGGCCACGCCGGACGCCGTACGCCGGTTGGATGCGGTCGACCACGATCGTCGCCGCTGGCTCGAGGAGCAGCTCGTCGACTGGTCGGAGTCCGACCTCCGGGAGTTCGTGGCCGGGCTCGCGCGCTACAACCGCGCCCTGGACTGACCGCCGAAGTGGGACTTCTCCCTCGTCGAAGTGGGACTTCTCCGCCTACCTGGCGGCGGAGAACTCCCACCTGGGCTGCGGAGAACTCCCACCTGGGCTGCGGAGAAGTCCCACATGGGCTGCGGAGAAGTCCCACATGGGCTGCGGAGAAGTCCCACTTCGGGGTCAGCGGACCCAGACCGCCGTGTCCGGCGGGAGGAGGTGGCCATCGAGCGGGCCGCTGGCGACCAGCACCTCGCCCGGGGGCAGTCGCACGGGTCGCGTCCCGCAGTTGCACAGCACGGCCAGGCAGCCACGCCGCAGGTGCAGCACGGTGGACCGGCCCTCGACGATCTGTACGTCGTCGCACCCCTGCGCAAAGCGACGTCGGGCGCGCAGGGTGTCGCGGTAGAACGACCAGGTCGAGCCCGGGTCCTTCCGCTGGGCGTCGACCGTGAGCGGTGCCCAGTCGTCCGGCATCGGCAGCCACGGGACGGTCCCGGCAGGCCCGAATCCGTACGGCGACCGGGTGCCTCGCCACGGGATCGGCACCCGCGCACCGTCGCGACCCACCTTCCCGGTGTGCAGCCAGGAGGGGTCCTGCCGGTGCTCCGGAGGTACGTCGACCTCCTCGAGCCCCAGCTCCTCACCCTGGTAGAGGTACGCCGATCCCGGCAGCGCCAGCATCGTCAACGTGGCGGCCCGTGCCCGGGCCAGGCCGCGCGGGCCGCCGCCGTAGCGTGTCGGGTGTCGGACGACGTCGTGGTTCGACAGCACCCAGGTCGGCGCGGCGCCGACCAGTGCCACCGCCTCGAGCGTGCCGCGCACCACGTCGGCGAAGGCACGGGCCGACCAGGGCGCCAACAGCCAGGCGAAGTTGAAGGCCTGGTGCAGCTCGTCGGGCCGCACGTATCGCGCCATCGACTCCGGCGACCGCGTCCAGGCCTCGGCGACGGCCATCCGGTCGCCGTCGTACTGCTCGAGCAGGCGCCGCCACGACCGGTAGACGTCGTGGACCTCGGGCTGGTCCCACATCGGCTCGTCGCGGACCGTCCGCTCGACCATGGCCCGATCTCCGGGGTCGCCGGGCAGATCGCTGCCCTCACGACGGGGTACGTCGCGCTGGTCGCGCAGGCTCCGCACCTTGAACAGGCCATGGGCGACATCGACCCGGAAGCCGTCGACCCCGCGGTCGAGCCAGAACCGCAGCACGTCCTCGAACATCGCGGGCACTTCAGGGTTGCGCCAGTCGAGGTCGGGCTGGGAGGCGTCGAAGAGATGGAGGTACCACTCGCCGCCGTGATGCGGCGCCGTCGAGGGATCGGGCACCCGCGTCCAGGCGGGGCCGCCGAACACCGACTCCCAGTTGTTCGGTGGCCGTCCGCCGCCGCGACCCCTACCGTTCCGGAACAGGTAGCGGGCGCGCTCGTGGCTGCCGGGCCCGGCGGCCAGGGCCTGACGGAACCACGGGTGCTCGGAGGACGTGTGGTTGGGCACCAGGTCGACCACGACCCTGAGCCCGAGCTCATGTGCCTGGCTGAGCAGGTCGTCGAGGTCGGACAGCTTCCCGAAGCGCGGGTCGACGCCGCGGTAGTCGGAGACGTCGTACCCGGCGTCGTGCTGCGGGGACGGGTAGAACGGCGTGACCCAGACGGCGTCCACCCCCAGGTCGCGCAGGTACCGCAGCCGTGAGGTGATGCCGGGGATGTCGCCGAGTCCGTCACCGTCGGAGTCGGCGAAGCTGCGGACGTAGACCTGGTAGAAGACGGCGTCGCGCCACCAGGGCCCTGCAGCAGAGCGCGTGCTGGTCATGGCTGGTCAGACGAACGCGGCCGGATCGACTGCGACCCAGAGGTGCTCGGCGCTGCCCACGACGCGGCCGTCCGCGTCGTACAGCGTCGACGACGTCCACGTCTTGCGACCCTCCTGGCCGCGACCCATGCCGACCACGACGTGCTCCTCGCCGATCACGGGAAGGGAGTCCAGTCGGGCGGTCATCCTGGCCAGGACCATCAGCCGCTCCTCGAGGTCGCCGGCCCAGCCGCCGACGCAGTCGAGGGCGGCCCAGGTGACCGGGAGAGAGGCGCGGGGCAGGGCGTCGGTGTAGTTGTGGTAGTCCTCGGCCAGGGTCGAGTGGGGGGTCCAGGTCGCGGCGACACGGGGGCGCGCGGGCCGGTCGTCCTCCGCCGGGGCGTCGGCGACCCGGCCGGGGAAGATCCGGAGCCCGTCGCCGTGGTCACGGCCGGTGCCGCACGCGAAGCAGGTGGGGAACGGGTGGCTGGTGAGGCCGGCGTACGTCGACTCCGCGGCGCGGGCCTCGTCCGGCGACACCGGCAGCACGTCGGTGATCTCGTCCTCCGTGCAGCGGGCGGCCAACACCTGCCGACCGGCGTACGACGCGACCACGCCCTCGCCGTCGGCGGCCGCGACCGACATCGGCACCTCGAGCGGGGGCGGCGCCAGGAGCGACACCGTGACGACCGGCCAGGGCCTGGATCGGTCCTCGGGGCAGTCGTCGCCGGCGTACGCCGCGAGCGCGCCGGCGCTGTAGCCGCCGTTGCCGGAGGACGGCGGCCCGCAGAAACGGGAGGGGATGATCAGGTCGGTCATCGGGCTCCTCGACAGGGGATGTCCGCCTCACTCTGCCAGGCCCTCCACCGGTCAGGGGGCATGGGTCACAATGGGCCGGTGAGGACCCAGTGAGCGACCTGATCGACACCACGGAGATGTACCTCCGGACCATCTACGAGCTGGTCGAGGAGGGCATCGTGCCGCTGCGTGCGCGGATCGCCGAGCGGCTGCACCAGTCCGGGCCGACGGTGTCGCAGACGGTCGCGCGCATGGAGCGCGACGGCCTGGTCACGGTCGAGGGCGACCGACACCTCGAGCTCACCCCCGAGGGCACCAGGCTCGCGACGCGGGTGATGCGCAAGCACCGGCTCGCGGAGCGCCTGCTCACCGACGTGATCGGGCTCGACTGGGAGCTGGTCCACGCGGAGGCGTGCCGCTGGGAGCACGTGATGTCCGAGACGGTCGAACGGCGTCTGGTCGACCTGCTCGACCACCCCACGGAGTCGCCGTACGGCAACCCGATCCCGGGCCTGGACGAGCTGGGGGAGCAGGGGTCCGCCACGGTCTTCCTGGACGGCACCGAGCTGCTCTCCGACCTCGCCGCCGATGAGCGGGCGAGTGTGCGGGTGCGGCGGATCTCCGAGGAGTTGCAGAAGGACGAGCCGTTGATGGGCACTCTGCGCCGGATCGGTGCCCTGCCGGACAAGGTCGTCGGCGTCACCGCGACCGAGGTCGGGGTGCTGGTCGGCTCCGGCGGCGAGACCGCCGAGCTGGACCTCGAGGCCGCGGGGCACATCTTCGTCTCGCGGGTGTGAGGGTCCCCGCTCAGGCGGGGACTTCCGCACTTGTAGGCTCAGGCGGGGAATTCGCCGCCCCCGCGCACCCCCGCCAGGGCGGCGAGGAACTCCGAGCAGCCGGCGTCCAGCTTCAGGGTCGCCAGGTCGTCGCCGCGGGTGGTGCCGCGGTTGACGATCACGACGGGTACGCCGGCCCGGGCGGCGCGGCGTACGAACCGGAGGCCGCTCATCACCGTCAGCGACGACCCCACCACCAGCAGCGCGTCGTCCGGTCCCAGCGCGTCGACGGCGTCGTAGCAGCGCTGGACCCGAGCCACCGGGACGTTCTCGCCGAAGAACACCACGTCCGGCTTCAGCACCCCGCCGCACGTCTCACAGTCCGGCACCACGAAGTCCGCGGTGTCGTCGAGCTCGACGTCGCCGTCGGGTCTGGTCGCGGCGCCCGCGTGCGCGTCGGCGTATCCCGGATTCGCCGACACCATCCGGGTCGCCAGCCCGGCCCGGCTCGACGTACGTCGGCACGACAGGCAGACCACGTCCGCGATCCGGCCGTGCAGGGCGACCAACCGCCGCGAGCCGGCCGCCTCGTGCAGGCCGTCGACGTTCTGGGTGATCAGGAGCTCGGGGTCGAGGGCCGCGAGCGCGTGATGGCCGGCGTTCGGTGTCGCGACCCGCATCCGGCTCCAGCCCAGGTGGCTGCGCGCCCAGTACCGCTGGCGCGCCGCAGGCCCGCTGACGAACTCCTGGTAGGTCATCGGCCGCCGAGCCGGCGATCCCGGGCCGCGGTAGTCGGGGATGCCGGAGTCGGTGGAGAGCCCGGCTCCGGTGACCACGACGAGGCGGCCGTGCCGGAGGAGGTCCGGTACGGCGACGCTCCGCAGCTCGCCGGGTGCCTCGACCGTCATCGCGAACGGCTTAGATGTCTCAGCTGGCGTAGCGGGCCGCCGACCGTGCCCGGCGCTTCTCGGCCTCGACCTGGCGGTTCTTCGGCGGCGCGACCGTCACCAGGTCGTCGAGCAGGTGCTGGGTGGCGTGTGCGATCTCGTGCACGGCCCGGTCGAAGACCTCCTGGTTGGCGGCCGACGGACGGGTCGTGCCGCTGACCTTGCGCACGAACTGCAGGGCTGCGTCTTGGACCTCCTGCGAGGTCGCCGGCGGCTCGAAGTTGTTCAGCGGACGTATGTTGCGACACATGGCTCGAGCCTACGCGGCCTCGTCGACGGGGACGGCGGCTCGGCAAGGTCGGACTCACACCGCCAGGAACGTGATCGAGTCGCCCGCCACGAGCACCACGCGACCGTCGGACAGCGGCAGCGTGCGGATCTCGTGGACGTCGGACGTCGTCGCCACCGGCACCATCCGGTTGCTCAACCCGTCGTCGTGGACGGTCAGTACCGAGACCCACGCCGGCGGCACCGGTTGCGCCGGCTGGGCCGGCTGGGCCGGCTGGGTCGGGGGCATCGGCTGGTTCGGCCGGTCGGGCTGGGTCGCCTGGGGCATCGTCCCGGACCAGAGGCCGCTGCCCGAGAGCACCGTCAGCAGGACGCCGCGGTCGGGCAGCCAGGTCACCGCGTGCGGGTCGACGCCGGCCAACGGCGCGCTTCCGGCCGGGTACGCCACGGTGTCGAGGTCGCGCGGGTGGGCCGGGTCGGAGATGTCGAAGAGGGTGGCCTTCGCGTGCTGTTGCCCGGGGATCGGGCCCCAGACCGGAGGGTCGACCGGGATCGGCGAGGCGGTGACGGTGTTCCCGCCCTTCGGGATCGGCGAGGCGGTGACGGTGTCCCCGCCCTTCGGGATCGGCGAGGCGGTGACGCTGTCCCCGCCGTTCGGCATCGGCGAGGCGGTGACGGTGTCCCCGCCTTTCGGGATCGGCGTCGGGGGGATCGAGGCCGGTGGGACCGGCGACGGTCCCGGGGTCACCGGCACGCTCGGCATCGGCTGCGGTGGATCGACCCTGATCTCACCGGGCGCGGTCTGGCCGAGCCCGAGCACCAGGTGCGGTCCCACCGGGTGGAGGTACGACGACCAGCCCGGTAGGTGCACGGCACCGAGAACCCGGGGCTCGGTCGGGTCCGAGACGTCGACGACGTAGAACGGGTCGGTCTGGCGGTAGGTGACCAGCACCGCAAGGTCGTCGAACCACCGCACCGACTTCAGCTCCTGGCCGACACCGAGCCCGCCCAGACGGCCGACGTCGACCAGCCGACCGGACTCGGGCCGCAGCATCACCACCGAGGTCGCCGGGGTGCCGGAGTCCGAGCCGACAGCCACCCGGAGCACCCCGTCGTGCTCGTCCATCGACCAGCTGCCGGCGATCGTCCCGTCGACCGACCCCATCCCGACGTAGCGCGCCGAGGTCCCGGACAGGTCGAACCCGTAGACCCGGGTCGGCTCCGTCGCGTTCATCGGCATCACCGGTGGCCCGAAACCCTGCAGCTGCTGCGCCCACGGTGACGTCGCGACGTACAGATGCGTCGGCGACAGGTACGCCACCTCGGAGGCGGTCGCCACCGCGGTCGCGTCGAGGTGGTCCGGCGACGCCGGGTCGAACCCCACGACCGTCAGGTTCCCCAGACCGTTGAAGTTGTCCGGCACGGCGAGGCCGGAGCAGTCCACGAGTGGAGTCGAGCGCGGCTGCCCTGCGGCGTCCGTCGTGACCTGCGGCAGCCACTCGTCGACCGCCGAGTCGCGGACGACCTGACGGTTGTGCTCGAGCGCCTGGTCCTCGGAGACCGTCGCGGACGGGCGGGTGAAGTCGAGCGCGGGCAGCCCGCCGTCGAGCACGAGCCGGATCACGGACCCGACCTGGCGGGCGGTCACCAGCGACCCGTCGTACAGCCGGGAGTCGACCAGGGTCGGATGGCTGGGGTCGCCGAGGTCGTAGGTGCGGACCGAGGTCTGCGGCTGCGGTGCCACCAGCGGCGCCCCGGTCGCGGGGTCGGGCAGCGCCGAGCCGATCACGACGACCCGATGACCGGACAGCAGCAGCTGGGGGTCGACGATGCGGTCCAGGGGTACGACGCCGAGCCGGTGTGGCTCCATCCCACTGACGTCGACGGTCTCGAGCGAGCCGTCGTTGATCCGGACGAGGAGGTCTCCGGACACCTTGACGATGTCGGGCTCGTCGACGCCGGCCTCCTGCACGTTCGTCCCCGTGTCGCTGCCGGTCCGCGTGTCCAGCGGTGCGCCCGCCACGTTCGGCTCGGCACCTTCCGCGTTCTCAGCCACGCCAGCCAGCGGGACCATCCGCAGCGGGCTCTGCCAGCCCCACGCGGTCACCTGGTCCACCGCGTGGTCGACGTACCACTGTCGCAGGCGCTCACAGGTCAGCCCACTGTCGAGGCCGGCCCCGGTCAACCGGTACGACGGCGTCTCACCATGACGTGCGCCCGCGACCACGAACCCGGCTGCGAAGGCTGCGGCCACGACGACGAGCACCGCCAGGGTGGCGACGGTCCTGCGGAGCGCGGTGCCGAAGGTCATGCCGGGTGTCATGGGCATCTGACGGCTGTGGCGGCACTCCGGTTCCCTGGATACCGGCTCGGCCGTTTACCAACGGCCTGCGCGCTGCGACGATGGAGACCATGACCGCGGCATCCCCCCGCCCCGGCTCGGATCGGGAGCTCGACCTCGTCCTGTTCGGCGCCACCGGCTTCACCGGCCGCCTCACCGCTGAGTACCTCGCGGCGCATGCTCCAGGCGGGCTCCGGTGGGCGCTCGCCGGGCGCAACCCGACCAAGCTCGAGGGAGTGCGCGAGCGGCTGCTCAGCGTGGACGACTCCCTCGACCACCTCCCGTTGCTGACGGCCGACGTCACCGACGAGGTGTCGCTCAAGGAGATCGCGAACCGGGCGCGCGTCGTGATCTCGACCGTCGGCCCCTACCTTCAGTACGGCGAGCCGTTGGTCGCGGCCTGCGCCGAGGCCGGCACGGACTACGTCGACCTCACCGGCGAGCCGGAGTTCGTCGACCGCACGTACGTCGCCCACCATGCGACGGCGCAGCAGACCGGCTCACGCCTCGTGCACGCGTGCGGGTTCGACTCGATCCCGCACGACCTGGGTGCCTACTTCACCGTCCTGCAGCTGCCCGACGACGTACCGATCACCATGCGTGGCGTGGTGAGCGCCGGCGCCATGCCCTCCGGCGGGACGGTCCACTCCGCGATGAACGCGTTCTCGCGTCTCCGCCAGAGCAAGGCGGCGTACGCCGCCCGCCGCAAGGTCGAGCCGCGGCCCGAGGGCCGCAGCTCACGCGCCGTCGCCGGCAAGCCCCGCCGCGACCCCGTGCTCGGGCGCTGGCTGGTGCCACTGCCCACGATCGACCCGATGATCGTGGCCCGCAGCGGCGCCGCGCTCCCGGCGTACGGCCCGGAGTTCCGTTACTCCCACTACGCGGGCACCAAGACGCTCCGGTACGCCGTCGGCGGGGCCTCGACCGTCGCGGCGCTCGGGCTGGCCGCGCAGGTGCCGGTGCTGAAGCGGTCCGTGCTCGCGCGGGTCCCCCAGGGCGGCGGCCCGGATCCCGCCCGTCGTGCCCGCTCGTGGTTCACCGTCGACTTCGTCGCCGAGGGTGGCGGGCAGTGCGTCCACACGCGGGTCTCGGGCGGCGACCCGGGCTACGACGAGACGGCCAAGATGCTCGCGGAGTCCGCGCTCTGCCTCGCCTTCGACGACAACCCGCCGTCGGCGGGGCAGGTCACGACCGCGCAGGCGATGGGCGACGCCCTCACCGAGCGGCTCCGTGCCGCGGGGTTGAAGTTCGAGATCCTCTGACGGCCGTTGACGCGGGGTCGGGGCGGTGGAGGATCCACCGTTTCCCGCGGGCGAACGGTGGACGGCCCACCGCCCGGTGCGACCGCTCGCGGCCCACCCGCACACAGCAGACTTGGCCCTCACGAGGGAGGCACCCGGTCAGCAGGTCAGGGCACGGTGACGGTGACCGTCTTGCGTCCGACCGTCTCGTGGGGACCGCCGCGGTAGACGACCGTCAGCGTGCGCGTCCCTCGCCGCAGAGCGGCCAGCAGCCGGCTGCCGTGCCCGTCGGTGACGTCGAACCTGCCGACGCGCTGGTGGCGGAGCCACACCTTGGCCCTGCCCTCGAGCCCGGTCAACCCTGGCGCGCTCACCGACAGCCGGAGGAACACCCGGCCGTCGCGCAGCGAGGTGTGGACGTGCAGCCGCGGCCGGGTTCGGACGTCCTGCGTCGCCGCGGAACGCCTGGTGTTCGCCGTCCAGTTCACCGCGCGCATCGTCACCTCGACGTGGAGCCGGTGGCCGAGGTCGCCCTGTTGCACGACGTACGTCGCCTCGCGAGCGCCCCGGATCCGCTCGTGTCCGCGGAACCAGCGGAAGTGCGCCGTCGCCGTCGAGGGCACGACATCGACGAGGTGAGCCCTCAGCGTTCGGCCGACCAGGACGCGCCCGCGGATCGTCGGCTTGGCGAAGGAGACCTGTCCGAGGACGACCCGGTCGGTGGCGGCCGAAGCCCGGGATGCCGTGGCGTAGCCGGCCTTCACGGCCGTGACCACCACGTGGATGCGCAGTCCGGCGTCGGCGGCGGTCGGCTGGTACGTCGCGCTGGTGGCGCCACCGATCCGGGCGCTTCCGGCGTACCACTGGTAGCGGAACGAGTCCGGCGTGGTCGACCACGTGCCGGTGGTGCTGCGTAGCGTCTGGCCGACTGCGGCATGGCCGGTCACCACCGGTGCGGTGTGGTTGTGCATCACACCCGGGATCACGGCCGCGGTGGCCGGTGAGGGGACGGTCGCCGTCAGGTACGCCGGGCGCGAGGCCCGCACCTCGACCGAGACCTTCTGGCCGAGGTCCTGGGCCCTGGGGGTGAACGTCCGGCCGGTCGCGCCCGCGGCCGGGACGCCGTCGACCAGCCACTGGTAGGCGATGGTGGCGCTCGGCGACCAGCGACCGGGGTTCGCCGTCAGCGCGACACCGACCTGCGCGGTGCCGGAGACGGACGGCTGGACCGTGTTGAGGAACGTGCCCGGCGCCACTCCGAGGGTGCCCGTCGATGCGGCGACGGCGTCGACGTACCCACGCCGGTGGACCTTGACCTGCACCGCGATGCTCTTGCGGAGGTCGCCCGGCTTCGGGGTGTACGTCGTGCCGGTGGCGCCGGCGATCGGGTGCCCATCCGCCAACCACTGGTAGCTGAGGGATCCGGTGGGGGTCCAGGTGCCGGCCGTCGCCTTGAGCGGGTGGTCGACCTGGGCGACGCCGGTGATCGTGGGCGGGGTGCCGGCGGTGAACTGACCGGGCGCCACGGCGGCGGTCGGGTGGGACCTGACCCGCAGGGTCTGGTAGCCCGGTGCGCTCAACGAGACCCGCACCGTCAGCCCGGCGCCGAGCTGGTCGGCGGTGGGCGTGAAGCCGGCGGAGGTCGCGCCGGCGATGGCGGTCGTCCCGGCGTACCACCGGTAGCTGAACGTGCCGCCGGGGCTCCAGGTCCCGCGGTTCGCGGAGAGTGGCACGCCTACCTGCGCGGTTCCGTTCACGGTCGGTGCGGTGCTGTTCACGAACACGCCCTTGGCGACGTCGTCGGTGGCCGCCGTGCGCGCGGTCCCGGTGCGGGCTCCTGACTTGGAGGCGGTGACCCTGGCCCGGATCCGCTTGCCGAGCTGGCTGGCACTCGGGGTGTAGGTCTTCGAGGTCGCGCCGGCGATCGGGTGGCCGTTGGCGAGCCACTGGTAGGCGAAGGTGAGGTGCTTGAGGCTCCAGGTGCCGTGGCTGCTGGTCAGCCTCTGGCCGACCTGCGGCGTCCCGGAGACCTTCGGCGAGACGGTGTTGCGGATCTGCGTGTCCTTGACGTGGATGAAGCCACTCGGCCACAGCGAGCTCGAGCTGGAGATGGTGCGGGTGTCGTACCTGCCGCGGTGGAGGTAGTTGTACTCCTCGATCGTGATCGCGCCGCCGCCGACGGTCTGCACCCAGGCGACGTGCCCGCGCGAGGAGCCCGCGGACCCGGCAGCCCACCAGGCCACCGCACCGCGGTTCGGGTTGTTGTCGACGGTGATCCCGAGCGCGACCGCGGCCTTCTTCCAGTTCGACGCGTTGCCCCAGTGCTGGCCCTGCCAGTAGTCGTTGAACGCGACCTGGTTCTCGGAGTTGAGCCGCCAGGCGACGAACGACGTGCACTCGCGGTTGTAGAACTGCCAGGGGTCGACCAGCGAGTCCTGCGGCGCGTTCTTCAGCCGGGAGGGGTAGTCGTCCAAACCGGAGGCCGCGTTCACCGGCCCGGGATGGAGCAGCGGAAGGACCGCGGCCAGCAGTCCCAGCACCAGGACGAGGCCGGCGCGACGGGTCACGGAGGCACGCCGATCCGTGGCACGTCTGATGCGCATGTGGCAGACGTTAACTGTGGGAAAGACGTGGCGGGAGAGGGTTGAGAGAACTACAACGTAGTAGTTCTTCACGCCCCGATCGGCCGTCGATCGGCCGTCGATCGGCCGTCGATCG
>JAICSC010000356.1 GCA_025937085.1 Nocardioides sp. | reverse complement strand
TCGCTGCTCGAGCAGCCGGCCGAACTCGTAGTCGTTCTCGTATACGGCCTGCCGCTCCTCGTCGGTGGCGCCGTCCCACCGGTCCTCGCGGTCGGCCGGGAACAGGATCATGTAGTCGGTCATGGGGTCTTCCTCTCATCGACGTCGGTCACCATCGTGACGACCCGCCTGTCGTCAGATCGACGTTCGGGCCGGAACCGGTGCCGGAAAGAGGGCGAGGAACCGACGTACGACGGTGCGCAGGCCGCCGACGGCGACCGAGCCGTCCGCCTCGGCCTCTGCCAGGGGGCGCCCCCGCCAGAGCACCTCGCGGAGCGCCGAGACCGACCCCTCGATGCGCGCGTCGGGCTGCTCGGCCGGCCCGCGACGGAGGTCGAGGAGGTCGTCGTGGACCTCGGCGACGAGCGCGTCCCCGTCGACGACGAGCGCCAGGGTGGCGTCGAGGCCATGAGCCTTCGTCGCGTCGAAGACCGTCGACAATGCCACGGCGAAGGCGTCGACGCTCAGGTCGTGCGTGGCCCGATCGAACCCCTCCTGGCTGCCCCAGCGGCCCAGCGCGTGGAGCACGGGCTCGAGGTCTCGCCCACGATCGGTCAGCTGGTAGGCCCGCCCGGACGCCGGCGCCGTGACCGCGACCGGCCGAAGCAAGCCGGCCTGCTCGAGCTGCTTGAGACGCTGGGTGAGCACATCGGTGGCGATGCCGGGGAGATGAGTCCGCAGGTCCGTGAAGCGCTTCGGGCCGAGCACCAGCTCCCGGACGACGAGGAGGGCCCAGCGCTCGCCCACGACGTCGAGCGCCCGCGCGATGCCGCAGGGGTCGCCGTAGGAGCGTTTGCCGGCCATGCGTCGAGAGTAGGGGACGGAGAAGGAATTTCCAACTAGATGCTTGGAATTTCCAATCAGCAGGTCTACCGTGCTGGAGAACCCACGAGGAGGAGCACATGAGCGAGCGCGACACCTACCCGGCCGGAGTCCCCTGCTGGGTGACGAACCTGCAACACGACGTCCCGGCGGCGACCGCCTTCTACGCCGAGCTGTTCGGCTGGGAGACCGAGAGCGGTCCCGATGACGTCGCGCCCTACGCACTCGCGCGTCTTCGTGACCGCGATGTCGCAGCGATCGGCACCATGCCCGACCCCGACGCCCCGCCCGCCTGGGTGATGGAGATCCGCACCGACGATCTCGCGGGCACGGTGGCCGCCGTCCGCGAAGCGGGCGGGCAGGTGCTCCAGGGGGAGGTGGACTTCTCTCCGGTCGGGAAGCTGGGAGTCTTCGTCGACCCGGTCGGCGCCACCTTCTGTGCCTGGGAAGGCGGCGACCGCGAGGGTGCTCAGCTGGTCAACGAGCCCGGCGCGTGGTCGATGGGTGCCTTGCAGGCCGACGACACCGGGGAGGCCGCGCGGTTCTACGGCGCGGTGTTCGGCTGGGAGACCGAGGCGTTCGGCCCGGCGACGATGTTCCGGCTCCCGGGGTACTTCGGAGGCGAGGAATCCCAGCCGGTGCCGCGCGACGTGGTGGCCGTGATGGTCCCGGCGCAGCCTGGCACCGACTCAGGCTGGGGCGTGGACTTCTGGATCGACGACGTCGAGCGCGGGGTCGAGGTGGTGCGACGCCGTGGCGGAGCGGTGCTGCAGGGACCGTTCGACGCGCCGCCAGCGTTCTCGCAGGCGATCGTCTCCGATCCCGGCGGCGCCGTGCTCAGCATCAGCCAGCTCCGCCCGGAGCTGCTGCCGGGCTAGCCGCCCGAGCGCTCGGCCAGGGCCCGCACCGAGGGGGGCACGTCGATCCCGTCGCGCAGGTCCGGGGCGACGAGAGGGGCGTCGTACACGTGGTGCACGTGGACGACACCGGCCCAGGCGGGGCCCGCAATGTCATCGTCCTCGTCCTCGGGCCAGCCGGCCGAGACCTTCATCGACCAGTCCTCCAGCGGCAGAGCGAGCACCAGGGTCGCGGCGAGCTCGGCCTTGGTGGGGCGACGTACCTCGGCGCTCCGGCCGGGGATCAGCGTCTCGGTGACCAGGTCGAGGAACCGCTCCTTGTCCTCGGTCACGGTCGAGCAGCGGCCGAAGATCACGGCTGACCGATAGCGGATCGAGGACTCGAACGCGCTGCGCGCCACGACCAGGCCGTCGTACGCCGTGACGCCCAACGCCGTGGGAGCGCCGGTGGCGAGCCGGCGCATCCAGCGCGACCCCGTCGACCCGTGGGCCAGGACCCTGTCACCGTCGCGGACCACCATGGTCGGGATAACCGCGGGCGTGCCGTCCTCGGAGACCAACGCGAAGTGACCGATGTGCGTCGAGTCGAGGAGGCGGTCGAGGTCGGAGCGGTCGGTGCTCGCCTTCTCGGGCAACCGGATCGGCGTGCGAGGTTGGGTCATGGGGTGAAGGTAGTGGGTCGACCAGTGACGCGAGCAGCGAGCGGTCGCCCGGTTTCGAGACGCGTCGCGCGTCCCCTCACGAGTTCGGGTTCGCGCCGACGCTCCTCAACCTCGCGCCCTGTCTCCGACTTCGCAGGCTCAGTCGGAGGGGCGCGACGTTTGCACTCGGGTGGGGCGAGTGCTAAACATGAGGCTGGCACTCTCGGGTTGAGAGTGCCACCACATCGGACCGGTGAGCTGAGGTCAGCAGCGCCGGCGGGAAGGGTCCGCCGGGTCCGCCTGGCCGTCCGTCGCGGGCAGCGATCCGGGCCGCCACAGCTGTATCCAATCCAGACATATCGAGAAGGAATCGCTGCGAGATGCCGAAGCTGATTGCTTTCAACGAGGAGGCCCGCCGCGGGCTCGAGCGAGGGATGAACCAACTCGCCGACGCGGTCAAGGTCACGTTGGGCCCCAAGGGTCGCAACGTCGTCCTCGAGAAGAAGTGGGGCGCGCCCACCATCACCAACGATGGTGTGAGCATCGCCAAGGAGATCGAGCTGGAGGACCCGTACGAGAAGATCGGGGCCGAGCTCGTCAAGGAGGTCGCGAAGAAGACCGACGACGTCGCCGGTGACGGCACGACGACGGCCACCGTGCTGGCCCAGGCCATGGTCCGTGAGGGCCTGCGCAACGTCGCGGCCGGCGCGAACCCGATGGGCATCAAGCGGGGCATCGAGAAGGCCGTCGAGGCCGTCTCGGAGCAGCTGACCGGGATGTCCAAGGACGTCGAGACCAAGGAGCAGATCGCCTCGGTGGCGGCCATCTCCGCCGGTGGCGACCAGAGCGTCGGCGACATCATCGCCGAGGCGATGGACAAGGTCGGCAAG
>JAICSC010000036.1 GCA_025937085.1 Nocardioides sp. | reverse complement strand
CGCGGTCGGCAATGCCGAGCAGTCCAACATCAACTGGGGCAAGGCCGGCCGGATGCGCTGGAAGGGCAAGCGGCCCACCGTCCGCGGTGTGGTGATGAACCCGGTCGACCACCCGCACGGCGGTGGTGAGGGCAAGACCTCCGGTGGTCGCCACCCGGTCTCGCCCTGGGGCAAGAAGGAGGGGCGCACGCGCAAGCACAAGGCCAGCGACGCGCTCATCGTCCGTCGCCGCAAGTCCGGCAAGCGTCGCTAGAAGGGAGCTGACAGATGCCTCGCAGCCTGAAGAAGGGTCCCTTCGTGGACGACCACCTGATGAAGAAGGTGGACGCCCAGAACGACAAGGGCTCCCACAACGTGATCAAGACCTGGTCGCGTCGCTCGATGATCGTGCCGGCCATGATCGGCCACACGATCGCCGTGCACGACGGCCGCAAGCACGTGCCCGTGTTCGTGACCGACTCGATGGTCGGCCACAAGCTCGGGGAGTTCGCCCCCACCCGTACCTACCGGGGCCACGTGAAGGACGACCGGAAGGGGAGGCGTCGCTGATGCCGACCACTGACCGCAGGCGCACCAGCGCCCGCCGCGAGACGCTTCTGGGCGACCAGCCGGGCGCCTTCGCCAGCGCGCGCTACCAGCGGATCACGCCCATGAAGGCCCGTCGTGTGACGCAGATGATCCACGGTATGCCCGTCGACGACGCCCTGGCCCTCCTGCAGTTCGCGCCGCAGGCGGCCGCCAAGACCGTCTACAAGGTGCTGGAGAGCGCGATCGCCAACGCCGAGACCACCGAGGACCTCGACCGCGACGACCTGGTCGTCAGCAACTGCCAGGTCGACGAGGGCCCGACCATGAAGCGCTGGCGCCCCCGCGCCCAGGGTCGCGCAACCCGGATCCTCAAGCGCACCAGCCACATCACCCTCGTGCTGACGCCTCGCCCGGAGCCCGTGGAGGCATCTGCGAAGCGGGGCACGACGGCGACCAAGAACCGGAAGAAGGGGAAGGCCTGATGGGCCAGAAGATCAACCCGAACGGCTTCCGCCTCGGCATCTCCACCGACCACAAGTCGCGTTGGTACGCCGACAAGCTCTACAAGTCGTACGTCGGCGAGGATGTCGCGATCCGCCGCCTCCTGTCCAAGGGCATGGAGCGGGCCGGCATCGCCAAGGTCGAGATCGAGCGCACCCGCGACCGCGTGCGTGTGGACATCCACACCGCCCGTCCGGGCATCGTGATCGGCCGCCGCGGCGCCGAGGCCGACCGCATCCGCGGCGACCTGGAGAAGCTGACCGGCAAGCAGGTCCAGCTGAACATCCTCGAGGTCAAGAACCCCGAGGTCGACGCGCAGCTGGTCGCCCAGGGTGTCGCCGAGCAGCTCAGCGGCCGGGTGCAGTTCCGCCGTGCGATGCGCAAGGCCATGCAGACCACGATGCGCTCGGGTGCCAAGGGCATCCGGATCCAGTGCTCGGGTCGCCTCAACGGCGCCGAGATGTCACGTACGGAGTTCTACCGCGAGGGACGTGTCCCGTTGCACACCCTGCGCGCGGACATCGACTACGGCTTCTACGAGGCCAAGACCACCTTCGGCCGGATCGGTGTGAAGGTCTGGATCTACAAGGGCGAGGTCGCGGGCACCCGCGCCGAGCGTCAGGCCCAGGCCGCCGCCCGCGCCGGCGTACCCGGCCGCAGCGGTCGCCCCTCCCGTGGCGGTGACCGCCCGAGCCGTGGCAACCGGCCGAGCCGCGCCGACCGTGGCGCCCCGGCCGCCGCCTCGACCGAACCGGCTTCCGCTCCCGAGGCGGCAGCCGCGCCCGCGGAGGCTGCCGCGCCGACCCTTCGAGAAGGCTCCTCCGTCGCCTCCTCAGGGACCACCAGTGGATCGGAGGCCTGAGCCATGCTGATGCCCCGACGCCTCAAGCACCGCAAGCAGCACCGGCCCACCCGGCGCGGTGCCGCCAAGGGCGGGACCCGCCTGGCGTTCGGTGACTTCGGGATCCAGGCGACCCAGGGGTCCTACGTGACCAACCGGCAGATCGAGTCGGCCCGGATCGCCATGACCCGTCACATCAAGCGTGGCGGGAAGGTGTGGATCAACATCTACCCGGACCGCCCGCTGACCAAGAAGCCCGCCGAGACCCGGATGGGTTCCGGCAAGGGCTCCCCGGAGTGGTGGATCGCCAACGTCAAGCCCGGTCGCGTGCTCTTCGAGCTGTCCGGCGTCGACGAGACGGTCGCGCGCGAGGCGATGCGCCGCGCGCAGCACAAGCTCCCCATGAAGACCCGTTTCATCTCCCGAGAGGCCGGTGAGTTCTGATGGCCAGCAGTCTGAAGGCCCACGAGCTGGACGAGATGAACAACACCGACCTCGAGGCCCGCCTGCGCGAGGCCAAGGAGGAGCTGTTCAACCTGCGCTTCCAGGCGGCCACCGGCCAGCTGGAGAGCCACGGCCGGCTCCGCACGGTGAAGAAGGACATCGCCCGGATCTACACGGTGGTGCGCGAGCGCGAGCTCGGCATCCGCAGCGACCCGGACGCCAACGACAGCGACAACGAGGCCCAGAAGGAGGGCGCTGACGCATGAGCGACAGCACGGCAGCTGCGACCCGCAACGCCCGCAAGGTGCGTGAGGGCCTGGTCGTCAGCGACAAGATGGACAAGACCGTCGTGGTCGAGGTCGAGGACCGCGTGAAGCACGCGCTCTACGGCAAGGTCATGCGACGCACGTCGCGGCTCAAGGCCCACGACGAGAACAACGAGTGCGGCATCGGCGACCGCGTGCAGCTGATGGAGACCCGTCCGCTGTCCGCGACCAAGCGCTGGCGCGTCGTGCAGATTGTGGAGCGAGCGAAGTAGTCATGAGCGAAGCGCGAGGGAAGCAGTCATGAACGAAGTGAAGGACTGCTTCGCGAGAGAGGGACAGTCCGGCGGAGCCGGTCCTATTGCCGGCCCTGAAATGAGGTTTTCCAAGTGATCCAGCAGGAGTCGCGACTCAAGGTCGCCGACAACACCGGTGCGAAGGAGGTCCTCTGCATCCGGGTGCTCGGTGGCTCCGGCCGTCGCTACGCGGGGATCGGTGACGTCATCGTCTGCACGGTCAAGGACGCCATCCCCGGCGGCGGCGTGAAGAAGGGCGACGTCGTCAAGGCGGTCGTCGTCCGCACCGCGAAGGAGCGCCGGCGTCCCGACGGGTCCTACATCAAGTTCGACGAGAACGCCGCGGTGATCCTGCGGCAGGACGGCGAGCCGCGCGGCACGCGCATCTTCGGTCCGGTGGGCCGCGAGCTGCGCGACAAGCGGTTCATGAAGATCATCTCGCTCGCACCGGAGGTGCTCTGAGATGGGGAAGCACGCGATGAAGATCAGGAAGGGCGACACCGTCAAGGTGATCGCCGGCAAGGACAAGGGCGCCGAGGGCAAGGTGATCCAGGTGCTCCGCGAGGACCAGCGGGTCATCGTCGAGGGCGTGAACCGCGTCAAGAAGCACACCAAGGTCGTCCAGCAGGGCGGTCGCGGTGGCACCACCGGCGGCATCATCACCACCGAGGCCCCGATCCACGTGTCCAACGTGATGCTGGTCGAGGGCAACGGCGTGACCCGCGTGGGCTTCCGCCGCGAGGAGGTCCTCAAGCGCCGCCCCGACGGCTCGACGTACGCCGGCACGCGCAGCGTGCGCATCTCGCGCAAGACCGGGAAGGAGATCTGACATGGCCGAGTCCGCTGTCGACAGCACGACCGAGCAGAAGATCACCCCGCGTCTCAAGACCCGCTACCGCGAGGAGATCATCCCCGCCCTGCGTAGCGAGTTCGAGATCGGCAACATCATGCAGGTGCCCGGCCCGACCAAGATCGTGGTCAACATGGGTGTCGGTGAGGCCGCTCGCGACTCGAAGCTGATCGAGGGCGCGATCCGCGACCTGACCGCGATCACCGGCCAGAAGCCGATGGTCACCAAGGCCCGCAAGTCCATCGCCCAGTTCAAGCTCCGCGAGGGCATGCCGATCGGCGCCCATGTGACGCTGCGCGGCAACCGGATGTGGGAGTTCCTCGACCGGCTGCTGTCCCTCGCCCTGCCGCGCATCCGTGACTTCCGGGGCCTCAACCCCGGCCAGTTCGACGGCCGCGGCAACTACACCTTCGGCCTGACCGAGCAGGTGATGTTCCACGAGATCGACCAGGACCGGGTCGACCGCCCGCGGGGCATGGACATCACGGTCGTGACCACTGCACCCAACGACGAGCAGGGGCGCGCGCTGCTGAAGCAGCTCGGGTTCCCGTTTAGGGAGAACTGACATGGCGAAGACTGCCCTCAAGGTGAAGGCGGCCCGCAAGCCCAAGTTCGCCGTCCGTGCCTACACCCGCTGCCAGCGCTGCGGCCGGCCCAAGGCCGTCTACCGGAAGTTCGGCCTGTGCCGGATCTGCCTGCGGGAGATGGCTCACCGCGGCGAGCTGCCCGGCGTCACCAAGTCCAGCTGGTGACCAGACCCCGAACCTTCGGCCCTGAACGCTGCAGGTCCCGCGGAGTGACTCGGCGGGAAACCACAACGAGAGAGAACGACACACCATGACCATGACCGACCCGATCGCAGACATGCTGACCCGTCTGCGCAACGCCAACCAGGCGTACCACGACGCGGTGACCATGCCCTACAGCAAGCTGAAGGCGGGCGTCGCCGAGATCCTCAGGGCGGAGGGCTACATCACGTCGTACGACGTGGCCGACGACCCCGAGGGCGGCGTGGCGAAGACGCTCACGATCACCCTCAAGTACGGCCGCAACCGCGAGCGCTCGATCGCCGGCGTACGCCGCATCAGCAAGCCGGGTCTGCGCGTGTACGCCAAGCACACGGGCCTGCCCAGGGTGCTCGGCGGCCTGGGTGTCGCGATCATCTCGACCAGCCAGGGTCTGCTGACCGACCGCCAGGCGAACCAGAAGGGCGTGGGTGGGGAAGTCCTCGCCTACGTCTGGTGACGAGAGACCGAGAAGGAGACACGTAGCTATGTCGCGCATCGGCAAGCTCCCGATCACGGTCCCGTCCGGTGTGGACGTCCAGATCGAGGGCTCCCACACCCCGACGGTGACGGTCAAGGGCCCCAAGGGCACCCTGTCGCACCGGGTCGCCGCCCCGATCACCGTCGAGCGCGGTGACAACGGCGCACTCGAGGTCAAGCGCCCGGACGACGAGCGGGAGAGCCGCTCGCTGCACGGCCTGACCCGCACCCTGATCAACAACATGGTCGTCGGCGTCACCGAGGGATACGAGAAGAAGCTCGAGATCCAGGGCGTCGGCTACCGCGTCCTGTCCAAGGGCCCCACGCAGCTGGAGTTCCAGCTCGGCTACAGCCACTCGATCACGTTCAACGCTCCGGACGGCATCACCTTCACGGTGGAGAACCCGACGCACCTCGGCGTCGTCGGGATCGACAAGCAGCTGGTCGGCGAGGTGGCCGCGAACATCCGCAAGCTGCGCAAGCCGGAGCCCTACAAGGGCAAGGGCGTCCGGTACGCCGGCGAGCACGTCCGCCGCAAGGTCGGAAAGGCTGGTAAGTGACCATGGCCATCTCCCTGTCCAAGAACAAGCACACCGCGCCGCGCGCCAAGGCCCGGCTGCACCGTCAGGTGCGGGGTCGCAAGAAGATCGCCGGCACCTCGGAGCGCCCGCGCCTGGTCGTCACGCGCTCGGCGAAGCACATCGGCGTCCAGGTGGTCGACGACCTCGCCGGCCACACGCTGGTCTCGGCCTCGAGCATGGAGGCCGACCTGCGTGCGCTCGAGGGCGACAAGACCGTCAAAGCCAAGCGGGTCGGCGAGCTCGTGGCCGAGCGCGCCAAGGCAGCGGGCATCGAGTCCGTCGTCTTCGACCGGGCGGGCCACCAGTACCACGGCCGCGTCGCGGCCCTCGCCGACGCCGCCCGTGCGGGCGGCCTGACGTTCTGACCGCCCTGTTCTCGTGAACGAGCACGCCCGAGTACGACAGATTGCAAGGAAGAGGAAGATCTCATGAGCGGAGCCCAGCGCGGACAGCGCGGAGGCGAGCGCGGGGGCCGGGGTCGCGACGACCGTCGCGGCGGCGGTGCCGAGAAGAGCCAGTACGTCGAGCGCGTCGTCGCGATCAATCGCGTCGCCAAGGTCGTCCAGGGTGGTCGTCGCTTCAGCTTCACCGCCCTCGTGGTGGTCGGTGACGGCGACGGCATGGTCGGTGTCGGCTACGGCAAGGCCAAGGAGGTGCCGGCGGCGATCGCCAAGGGCGTCGAGGAGGCCAAGAAGCACTTCTTCCGGGTCCCCCGGATCCAGGGCACGATCCCGCACCCGGTCCAGGGTGAGAAGGCAGCCGGCGTGGTGCTGCTGCGCCCGGCCGCTCCCGGTACCGGCGTCATCGCCGGCGGCCCGGTGCGGGCCGTCCTGGAGTGCGCCGGCATCCACGACGTGCTGAGCAAGTCGCTCGGCTCGTCCAACCAGATCAACATCGTCCATGCCACGGTCGAGGCGCTGCGGATGCTCGAGCAGCCGGAGTCGGTGGCCTCGCGTCGCGGACTCCCGGTCGAGCATGTCGCGCCGGCAGCGCTGCTCAAGGCCGCGGCCGAGAAGCCCGAGGCGCCGCAGGAGGTGTCGCGCTGATGGCCCAGCTCAAGGTCCAGCAGCGCAAGAGCTCCATCGGCTGCAAGGCCAACCAGCGCGAGACGCTGCGCTCACTCGGTCTCAAGCGCATCGGCGACGTGGTCGTCAAGGAGGACCGCCCGGAGATCCGCGGCATGGTCCAGACCGTCCGTCACCTGGTGACGGTCGAGGAAGTCGAGTGACGTTGACATGACATTGAAGCTGCACCACCTGCGCCCCGCACCCGGGGCCAAGACCGCCAAGACGCGGGTCGGCCGCGGTGAGGGCTCCAAGGGCAAGACCGCCGGCCGCGGTACCAAGGGCACCAAGGCCCGCTACCAGGTCCCGACGTACTTCGAGGGCGGGCAGCTGCCGCTGCACATGCGGCTGCCGAAGCTCAAGGGCTTCAAGAACCCGTTCCGGGTCGAGTTCCAGGTCGTGAACCTGGACCGGCTCGGTGAGCTGTTCCCCGAGGGCGGCGCTGTCTCCGTCGACGACCTGGTGGCCAAGGGCGCGGTCCGCAAGGGCCAGCCGGTCAAGGTCCTCGGCCAGGGTGACATCGCGGTCGCCTGCCAGGTGAGCGTGCAGGCGTTCTCCGCGTCGGCCAAGCAGAAGATCGAGGCCGCCGGCGGTACCGCGACCGTCGTCTGACGGATGCTGCGATGTCCGGGCCGGCCCCGTTGTCGACCTCAGGTAGGCTTCCCGCGGTCTCCGTGGACGTGTGCGAGGGCCCGATGTCGCCGCTCGGACAGGTGTCACGACCAGGTCACGACCAGGTCTCGGCCCGCCGGGCAGGACCCAGAAAGAGGATGTTGAGCTCGTGCTAGGCGCCTACGTCAACGCGTTCCGCACCCCGGACCTGCGCAAGAAGCTGCTGTTCGTCCTGCTGGTCATCGTGATCTTCCGCGCGGGCTCGCAGATCCCGGCTCCCGGGGTGAACGTCCACAACGTCCACGAGTGCCTCGGCGCGATCGGCAACGACAACAACGTCTACAACCTGATCAACGTCTTCTCCGGCGGCGCGCTGCTCCAGCTCACCATCTTCGCGCTGGGGATCATGCCCTACATCACCGCGAGCATCATCCTGCAGCTGCTGGTCGTGGTCATCCCGCGCCTCGAGGCGCTGAAGAAGGAGGGCCAGTCCGGCCAGACCAAGATCACGCAGTACACCCGCTACCTGACGCTCGGCCTGGCCCTGCTCCAGGCGACCGGCATCTGCGCGCTGGCGCGCTCGGGCAACCTGCTCCAAGGCTGCGACAGCACCCGGTTCCCGCTGCTCTACGACAAGGGCACGTCGACGTTCCTGGTCATGGTGCTCACGATGACCGCGGGCACCGCGGTCATCATGTGGCTCGGCGAGCTGATCACCGACCGCGGGGTCGGCAACGGCATGTCGATCCTGATCTTCACCCAGGTCGTGGCCCGCTTCCCCACCTCGCTGTGGTCGGTCGGCAAGTCCAAGGGCTGGTGGGTCTTCGCCGTCGTGATCGCGATCGGTCTGGTGATCATCGCGGCCGTCATCTTCATCGAGCAGGCACAGCGCCGGATCCCCGTGCAGTACGCCCGGCGGATGGTGGGCCGCAAGATGTTCGGCGGGTCGTCGACGTACATCCCGCTCAAGGTCAACCAGGCCGGCG
This sequence comes from Nocardioides sp., assembly GCA_025937085.1. Taxonomy (GTDB): domain Bacteria; phylum Actinomycetota; class Actinomycetes; order Propionibacteriales; family Nocardioidaceae; genus Nocardioides. Next base: position 9,424 of record JAICSC010000036.1, on the reverse strand, counting down.
TCATCCCGGTCATCTTCGCGTCGTCGCTGCTCTATCTGCCGGCCATGGCGACGCAGTTCAACCAGAAGGGCAACAACCCCGTGATGCTGTGGATCAGCACACACCTCGTCCGGGGCGACCACCCGATCTACATGGTCACGTTCTTCGCGCTCTGCGTCTTCTTCACCTACTTCTACGTGTCGATCACCTTCAACCCCGAAGAGGTGGCCGACAACATGAAGAAGTACGGCGGCTTCATCCCCGGGATCCGGGCGGGCAAGCCGACCGAGGACTACCTGTCCTACGTCCTGTCCCGCATCACGCTGCCCGGCTCGCTCTACCTGGGGTTCATCGCGGTGATCCCGCTGATCGCGTTCGTGCTCATCGGCGCGGACCAGAACTTCCCCTTCGGCGGTACGTCGATCCTGATCATGGTCGGTGTCGCGCTCGACACGGTCAAACAGATCGAGAGCCAGCTCCAGCAGCGCAACTACGAAGGGTTCTTGCGCTGACATGTCACCCCACGAAGTTCTCGCCCTCCCCCGCTTCGCTCCTCCGGCCGACAACTCCGCGGGGGCCCCGACGGTCGCGGGCGGATCGTTCCGGTGAGGCTGATCCTGATGGGGCCGCCCGGGGCCGGGAAGGGCACCCAGGCCAAGGTCATCGCCGACCACTTCGGCATCCCCGCCATCTCGACCGGCGACATCTTCCGGGCCAACGTCACCCACGGCACGCCCCTGGGCAAGAAGGCCCAGGAGTACATGGACGCCGGGGAGTACGTGCCCGACGAGGTCACCAACCTGATGGTGCGCGCGCGCATCGACGAGCCCGACGCCGAGCCCGGCTTCCTGCTCGACGGCTACCCGCGCACGCTGTCGCAGGTGGAGGAGCTGGACGGGATGATCCGGTTCACCGGCCACCGGCTCGACGCGGTCGTGGTCCTCACCGTCGACGCCGACGAGATCGTCGAGCGGCTCCTGCAGCGCGCCCGCGTCGAGGGTCGCGCCGACGACACCGAGGACGTCGTACGCCGGCGGCAGGAGGTGTACGTCGAGCAGACCGAGCCGCTGATCGAGGTCTACCGCGGTCGCGGACTCGTCTACGAGATCGACGGGATGGGTGCCGTCGAGGAGGTCACCAAGCGGATCTTCGACGCCCTCGACGCCGTACCACAGAGCTGACCCGGAGCCAGACGGAGTTCCGATGGGTCTTTTGGACCGCAACCTCGAGATCAAGACGCCTGAGCAGATCGACCTCATGCGCCGCGCCGGCCTGCTCGTCGGCGAGACCCTCGAGCTCCTTCGCGGCGCAGCGAAGGCCGGCGTCACCACCGGCGAGCTCGATGCTCTCGCTGAGGACAACATCCGCAGCCACGGCGGCGTCCCCTCCTTCCAGGGCTACGGCCACCCGCCGTTTCCGGGCACCATCTGCGCGTCGGTCAACGACGAGGTGGTGCACGGCATCCCCGGGTCCCGCGAGCTCGTGGACGGTGACGTCATCTCGATCGACTGCGGCGCCATCGTCGAGGGCTGGCACGGCGACGCGGCCATCACCGTGGCGATCGGCGACGTGCCGGCCGCGGTGCGCGAGCTGATGCGGGTCACCGAGGACGCGCTCTGGGCGGGCATCGCCGCCGCGCGGCTGAGCGGCCGGGTCAGTGACATCTCCCGCGCCGTCGAGACCGCGGTCCGTGCGCGGGGCGACTACGGCATCCTCGAGGACTACGTCGGACACGGCATCGGATCGCAGATGCACATGGCGCCCAACGTGCCCAACGTCGTACGCCGTGGCGACCGTGGCCCCAAGCTGGTCACCGGGATGGCGTTGGCCGTCGAGCCGATGGTCACCCTCGGCACCCAGGACACCGACGTCCTCGAGGACGACTGGACGGTGGTGACCGCCGACGGCTCCCTGGCCGCCCACTTCGAGCACACCTTCACGCTCACGTCCGACGGCGCCTGGGTGCTGACCGCGCTCGACGGAGGCCGGGAGAGGCTCGCGGCCCTCGGTGTCCCCTTCGGCGGACGCTGAACATTCCCTGGGCTCCGCCGATGCCAGGGCCGTTTCCGAAGCACCGATAGGTTTCCGGAATGCACGTGACGCCGCTGGTCTGGTGGATCACCATCCTGGTGACGTCCGCGATCCTGTTGTTCGACGTCTTCGTGATCGGCCGCAGGCCGCACGAGCCGACGCGCCGCGAGGTGATCGGCGCCCTGGCGGTCTACGTCGGCCTGGCTGTCGTCTTCGGCATCGGGGTCTGGCTCATCTCCGGCGGCGAGCACGGCGGGGAGTTCTTCGCCGGCTGGCTCACCGAGTACTCGCTGTCGATCGACAACCTCTTCATCTTCATCGTGATCATGACGAAGCTGGCGGTACCCCGCGAGCTCCAGCAGAGTGCTCTGCTGATCGGGATCGTGCTGGCGCTCGTGCTGCGCGGCATCTTCATCGCCATCGGCGCCGCGGCGATCGCGGAGTTCAGCTGGGTCTTCTACATCTTCGGACTCTTCCTCGTCCTCACCGCCATCAACCTCGCCCGCGAGGGCGGGGAGGACGAGGGCGGGTACGACGAGCCGCGCCTGGTGCGCTGGGCCCGCCGCCACCTGCGGTTGAGCGAGCACTGGCACGGCGCGAAGCTGACCACGCACCAGACCGGCCAGCGCCACTTCACACCGATGTTCATCGTGGTCCTGACCCTGGGCATGACCGACCTGCTGTTCGCCCTCGACTCGATCCCGGCGATCTACGGCCTCACCAAGGAGGCCTACCTGGTGCTGACGGCCAACATCTTCGCGCTGATGGGTCTGCGCCAGCTGTACTTCCTGATCGGCGACCTGCTCCAGCGGCTGGTCTTCTTGTCCTACGGGCTGGCGTTCCTGCTGCTGTTCATCGGCGTGAAGCTGATCCTGCACGCGATGCACGAGAACGAGCTGCCGTTCGTCAACGGCGGCGAGCACATCGAGTGGGCCCCGGACATCCCGATCTGGGTCTCGCTGGTGGTCATCGTCGGCACCCTGGCCGTCACCACGGTCCTGAGCCTGGCCGCGGACCGGCGCCGTACCACTGCCTGACGTCCGTAGCGCAGGTTCTGCCGCAATGTCCCTGTCCTCTGGGACACCCGGCCCGGCACCGTCAGGTCATCGACGAAGAGAACCTAGAAAGGACCAGATCGATGACCACCAGCGTCACCACCACCAACCCCGTCCGCTCGGACCGGAACGACACCGTGGACTCCCAGCACGCGGCCGAGCCCCGTACCGCGTCCCGCCGCTGGGCGTTCGCCGGAACCGGCGCCGCCGTCCTCGGCATCGCCACCATCGCCACCTCGTCGATGGTCGACACGGTGTACCAGAAGCAGTACGAGTCGAACGTGGACGGCTTCGCCGCCGACCTCCACCACAAGACCGGCATCCTGTTCGCGTTCCACAGCATCACCGTGCTCGGTGCCCTGCTGATGGTCGTGTTCGCGGCCGGTCTGCACCGCAGGCTCAAGGCCGTGCTGCCGGACAGCCTCATCCCGACGATCGCCGGCGCGGGCCTCGTGGGCACCGCGGTCGTGTCGATCATGGGCAGCGGACTGGACACCGAGTTCATGATGCCGCTGGCCGGCGACGCGGACGTCCAGGACAGCAGCGCTGCGATGTACAACCACTGGATCGGCACGATCCCCTGGCTGTGGACCCTCGTCGGTCTCGCCGGCCTGTCCGTGTACGCCGCGGCCCGCCGGGGTGTCGTCGCCCGCTGGATCGGTCGAGTGGGTCTCGTGCTCGGCGGCCTGACCGTCCTGCTGGGCATCTCGCCCCTGGAGTACATGTCGGGCGTCGTCGGGGCGCTGTGGCTGCTGGCCACCTCGCTCGGCTTCGCGTTCGGTGACCGTCGCTTCCGCGGCACCGCCAGGTGACCGGGACACCTGCGACAACTCGCACCGGTCCGGCCCCACAGGGGCCTGGCCGGTGCCACCATGTGCGGGTGACCGGGGGAGGAGCGCGGCCGCGCCTGCGCGCCGCCGAGGCGTGCCTGGTGCTGGTCGCGCTGGCGATCCTGGCCGGATCGGTCCTCCTCGACGTGCGAGCGCCGGGCACTGGCCCCGGAGCCGACCTCGCCAACGGACCCGGATGGCCGTACACGACCCTGGGCCTCGCCCTGGCCGTGCTCGCCGTCGTCGTCCTCGAGCACGACCCGCGTCAGCGGTTCGGCTGGGCACTGGCGGCGCTCGGCCTGTTCTGGTCGGTCGACGGCGTGAGCCAGTCCTACGTCGGCTTCGCGATCCGCGCCGAGCACGCCCTGGCCTGGTCGAACGCCGCCCTGTGGGTCTTCAACCGGCTCGGGGCGTTCCTCCCGGCCGCGGTCGCGGTCCTGCTGATGATCTTCCCGACCGGTCGGTTCCTGCCCGGCCGGTGGGGCCTGGCCGGCCGGGTCGCGCTCGGCGCGATGCTGCTGGCGGTGTGCCTCCTCCTGGTCAGCCCGATGGCCGACGAGACGGCGTACGCGACACTCCCAGCGGGTGTCGACGTCGACGCCGCGACGCTGCCCCTGCCGGACTCCTTCATCTCCGCCGTCATCCCGGTCGAGATCGCCGCCCAGGCCGCCGGGTTCCTGGTCGCGATGGCCTCCGTCGTCGTCCGCTACCGCCAGAGCGCCGGCGTCGAGCGTGACCGGCTCCGCTGGCTGTTGTGGTCGGTGCTGGCGATGGCGGTGCTGATCCCGCTCTCCTTCGTCTCCGAGCTCGCGGTCATCCAGGGTGTGCTGCTGTTCGTCGTCGTCCTGCTCCCGGCCGCGGCGATGACCGTCGGCATCGTCGAGCCGGACGTCGTCCCGATCGAGGACCTGGTCGGGCGCACGGTCCTCTACGGCGTGCTCTCGTTGCTGATCGTCGGGGTCGACCTCGGCGTGCTGGCACTGCTGACGACGTTCTGGGGCAGCTCCCTGGACCAGCGGCAGGTCGTCCTGGTCGTGCTGCTGCTGACCGCCCTGCTCTACGGCCCGCTCCGGCTGCGGCTGAGACAGCTGGTCCGCCGAGTCATGCTCGGCCGCCGCGCCGACCCCTATGACGCGATCGCCGGACTCGCCTCCACTCTCGAGACGACCGACGACGCCGCCGACCAGCTGGCCGCGGTCACCCGGTCGGTCGCTGCCGCGTTCGGCGTCCGGTTCGTCAGCGTCGAGGTCGAGCGTCCCGGAGGCGAGCACCTGATCGCGTCGTACGGCGTGCGCCCGGCGGAGACCCGAACCCTCCCGATCACGTTCCGCGACGCCCCGATCGGCCGGCTGGTCCTGCCGACGCGGGGTCTGCGCAGCCGCCTGTCCCGTCGCGACGAGGAGCTCCTGGGCGACCTGGTGCGCCAGGCCGCCACTGCGGCGCGCACGAGCCGGATGGCCGACGAGCTCCAGCTCGGCCGGGAGCGGATGGTGCTCGCCCGCGAGGAGGAGCGGCGGCGCATCCGTCGTGACCTCCACGACGGGCTCGGCCCGGCGCTGTCCGGAGTGGTCTTCCGCCTCGAGTCGGCGCGGCTGCTCGTCGACAGTGACCCCTCGGCGGCGAAGGGTCACCTGGAGGAGACCAGCAGCGACGTGCGCGAGGTGGTCGCCGACGTGCGCCGCCTCGTCCACGACCTGCGTCCGCCGGCCCTCGACGACCGCGGCCTTGTCGGCGCGCTCTCCCAGCTCGCCGAGCAGCAGCCGTACGAGACGACGATCGATGCCGACGGCGTGGCTGCGCTGCCCGCGGCGGTCGAGGTCGCGGCGTACCGGATCGCTGCCGAGGCGCTCACGAACACCGCCCGACATGCTGACGCGGGGTCGTCCACCGTGCGGCTGACAGCGAGCGCCGGCGAGCTGATGGTGGAGGTCGCCGACGACGGGCGGGGCATCGCCCCCGACCGGCAGGCCGGGATCGGCCTGCTCTCGCTGCGCGAGCGTGCCGAGGAGCTCGGCGGTCGTAGCGAGGTCGTCTGTCCACACGCCGGTGGGACGATCGTCCGCGCCTGGCTGCCGCTGCGTCCCGTCACCCCCGAGGAGACTTCCTGTGACCGAGACTGAGATCCGCGTCGTCGTGGTCGACGACCACCAGATCGTGCGCGACGGGCTCGTCGCCCTCCTCGGGGCGCTCGAGGGCATGGAGGTCGTCGGCACCGCGATCGATGGGGTCGACGCGCTCCACGTGGTCGAGGAGACCACACCGGACGTCGTGGTGATGGACATCCGGATGCCCCGGCTCGACGGCATCGAGGCGACCCGCCGGATCACCGGCCGGCACGAGGGCGTCCGGGTCGTGATGCTGACCATGAACGAGGACGACGACACCGTGCTCTCCGCGGTGCGGGCGGGGGCGTCGGGCTACCTCCTCAAGGGCTCGGGCGCCGACGAGGTGCGCAACGCCGTGCGCGCGGCGTACGCCGGCGGGATGGTGTTCGGGGCGAGCCTGGCCGGCAGGGTGGCAGCCCTGTTCGCCGGGGGAGCGCGGCAGAAGCCGCAGGCGTTCCCCGAGCTCAGCGACCGTGAGCGCGAGGTGCTCGACCTGCTCGCCGCCGGACGCTCGAACGACGCCATCGCCGGCGAGCTGTACCTGTCCAGCAAGACCATCCGCAACGCGGTCTCGTCGATCTACGCCAAGCTGCACACCGCCGGGCGGGCCGAGGCGATCATCAAGGCCCGGGAGGCGGGTTTCGGGCAGGGGGAGGCCCGTCTGCCTGGGGACTGATGGGGTTCCTGGGCCGCGGATTTCGAGACGGGCCGCTCGGTCGCTCTCTTCGTTCGCGCCCGAGCCGGACCCTCCTCAATCTCCCGCCCTGGTCGGGGACTTCGCAGGCTCAGTCCCCGGGGCGTGAATTAGGGGTTGTGACCATGTGCGGCCTAGACTGGTGTGTCGACCCAACTTGGGTCTGTTTCGCGGTGCCTCGCGGCTGCCCGGACCACCCACACCTCTCGCGCTCAGAGAGGCGTGTCCGTGCCCGGGGAGAGGTCCGTGTGAACGGCTGCAAGAGGTCCACCCGAGAGGGAGGTTCCCGGGTCGACGGTAGACGAGGCAGACGACCAGAAGTGAGGACATGCCGAAAAAAGAAGGTGTGATCGAGATCGAGGGCACCGTCGTCGAGGCTCTCCCGAACGCGATGTTCAGGGTCGAGCTCAGCAACGGTCACAAGGTCCTCGCCCACATCAGCGGCAAGATGCGCCAGCACTACATCCGGATCCTCCCCGAGGACCGCGTCGTGGTGGAGCTCTCGCCGTACGACCTCACCCGAGGACGGATCGTCTACCGGTACAAGTGATTCGCTTTTCGGCCGCCTACGAAGTCAGAAAGGGCTGACATGAAGGTCAACCCGAGCGTCAAGAGGATCTGTGACAAGTGCAAGGTGATCCGTCGCCACGGCCGCGTCATGGTGATCTGCGAGAACCCCCGCCACAAGCAGCGGCAGGGCTGATCGCCCAGCACAACTGAACAACCACCACAACGTGATCGCTGACTCGTCGTACGACGGGTGAACCACCTCCGGAGCAACGGCCGGAGCGAGTCCGAGGCGGACCCGACGCGAACACGACCGAAACCGTTGTGATCGAACCGAAGGGCTGCGCCTTTCGAGAAAGGGCCATCACATGGCACGCCTCGTTGGTGTGGACCTCCCGCGCGACAAGCGCATCGAGGTCGCACTCACCTACATCTACGGCATCGGCCGTACCCGCGCCCAGCAGGTCCTCACCGAGACCGGCGTGAGCCCCGATCTCCGGGTCCACCAGCTGGGTGACGAGGAGCTGGTCAAGCTCCGCGACGCGATCGAGGGCAACGACGAGATCAAGATCGAGGGTGACCTCCGCCGAGAGGTCCAGGCCGACATCCGGCGCAAGATCGAGATCGGTAGCTACCAGGGTCGTCGTCACCGCCAGGGCCTCCCGGTCCGCGGTCAGCGCACCAAGACCAACGCCCGCACTCGCAAGGGTCCCAAGCGGACCGTCGCCGGCAAGAAGAAGGCCAAGTAACCCATGCCCCCTCGCAGTCGTCAGGGCGCCGCCAAGAAGGTGCGCCGCAAGGAGAAGAAGAACGTCGCTCAGGGCGAGGCCCACATCAAGAGCACGTTCAACAACACCATCGTCACCATCACCGACCCGACGGGTGCGGTGATCTCGTGGGCCTCGGCCGGCACCGTCGGCTTCAAGGGCTCCCGCAAGTCCACGCCGTTCGCCGCGCAGATGGCCGCCGAGGCTGCTGGCCGCCGGGCGATGGACCACGGCATGAAGAAGATCGACGTCTTCGTCAAGGGTCCGGGCTCGGGCCGCGAGACGGCGATCCGGTCCCTGGGTGCGATCGGCCTCGAGGTCGGCACCATCCAGGACGTGACCCCCACGCCGCACAACGGCTGCCGTCCGCCGAAGCGCCGTCGCGTCTGACCGCCGCTCGAGCCACGAGACAGCACCGAGACCCAGAGGAGTCACAGAACCATGGCCCGCTACACCGGCCCCATGACCAAGAAGTCGCGTCGACTCGGCCTCGACCTCGTCGGCGGCGACTCGGCGTACGAGCGTCGTCCGTACCCGCCCGGCCAGCACGGCCGCGGCCGGATCAAGGAGAGCGAGTACCTTCTGCAGCTCCGCGAGAAGCAGAAGGCCCGCTTCACCTACGGCGTGCTGGAGAAGCAGTTCCACCGCTACTACACGGAGGCGTCGCGCCGGCAGGGCAAGACGGGTGACAACCTGCTGCAGCTGCTCGAGTGCCGCCTCGACAACGTCGTCTACCGGTCCGGCTTCGCCCGCACCCGCCGCCACGCGCGTCAGCTGGTGGTGCACGGCCACTTCCGCGTCAACGGCAGGAAGGTCGACATCCCGTCGTACCAGGTCAGCCAGTACGACGTGATCGACGTCCGCGAGAAGTCGCTGGAGATGACCCCGTTCATCGTGGCTCGTGAGACCCACGGCGAGCGGGTCGTCCCCGCATGGCTCGAGTCGATCCCGTCGAGGATGCGCATCCTCGTCCACCAGCTCCCGGTCCGGGCCCAGATCGACATCCCGGTCCAGGAGCAGCTCATCGTCGAGTACTACTCGAAGAAGTGAGTGAGGACGTTCCGACACGGCGAAGCCGGGCCGGAACGACCGGAGCGAAACCGCAGCGAGCTTGCTCGCAAGGTGGCCTGACATTGGCCCCAAGACAACTCCACACCGCCGCCACCAGAAGATCTGAGCCCGTCATATAGCGGGTGGGCTCGGAAAGGAAAGAATCAGTGCTCATCGCACAGCGTCCGACCCTGTCGGAAGATTCAGTCGACGAGTTCCGTTCGCGCTTCGTCATCGAGCCGCTCGAGCCCGGCTTCGGCTACACGCTCGGCAACTCGCTGCGCCGTACCCTCCTGTCGTCCATCCCGGGCGCCTCGGTCACGAGCATCAAGGTGGACACCGTCCTCCACGAGTTCTCGACCATCGAGGGTGTCAAGGAGGACGTCACCGAGGTCATCCTCAACCT
>JAICSC010000333.1 GCA_025937085.1 Nocardioides sp. | reverse complement strand
TAACGCATCCGGTCAGCTCACCGTCCCGGGTCCCACGTGGCGCTCGTCGCCGCGGCGGTCGTCGAGGGCCCGTTGCAGACAACGGTCGAGGTCCGCGCCGAGTTCCTGGTACGTCGCCCCTCCCGCCGGCGCGAGCGCCCGGACGACGAGCTCGCTCCCAGGCGGGAACGTGGCGAGGCGCTCACGGCACAGGTGCCGGAGTCGGCGCTGGACCCGGTGCCGGGTGACGGAGTTGCCGACGGTCCGGCCCACCACGAAGCCCACTCGGGTCGGGGGACCCGGAGTGTCCTCCGATGCGGGGTCGTGGGCGAGGAGGTGCACGACGAGGGTGTTGCTCCCGCTGCGCCGGCCGCGGCGCGAGACGCGGCGGAGGTCGTCACCGCGGGTGAGGCGGTGCGGTGCCGGGAGCACGGGCGTGAGGGCACGGGGCCGATGGAGGGGTCGGTCGAGCCGGGCGGCTCAGACCGCGAGGCTCTTGCGGCCCTTGCGGCGGCGCGCGGACAGGATGGAGCGTCCGGCGCGGGTGCGCATGCGCAGCCGGAATCCGTGCACCTTGTGACGGCGGCGGTTGTTCGGCTGGTACGTACGCTTGCTCACGGCTTCTCTCCGATGCGGGTCAGGGGCGGCCGACCCGGCGCCTGGCATGATGCGCAGTCAACCGGCACCGCCCGCCCACGCGCTCAACGAAAGCATCCCCGGGCGGGATGCGCCGGCGACATGGACATGCGGCACCCGTCGACACCGGGTGACCGAGGAACGGTACGCGCGGCCGCTCCGGCAGGTCAAATTCCGCCTGATCCCCGGGCTCCCTTGGAACCGACTCGCGACGTCGACCGGGCACCCTACCCCCGCGGCGGCGTTCGCGCAGGCGTTCCAGAACCTGTGGATAGCGCCTTGCCGGTCCCTGCTGAACGGCGTTATGTTCGAGCCTCGTCGAGTTTCCCCGCGTTCGCCTCAGCCCTTCCCCGTAGCTGCGTCGGCGCCGTCGGCAGCGAGCCCTCGAAGGCCGTCTGACCTGCGGTGATCCCGTGACTGCCGGTTTCTCGTGAACGTCTCGGCAGGCTGTTTCCACAAGGCAGCAGCCACGTTCACAAGGTGTGGACAAACCTGTGGAACCGACAACCGACCCCCGGGTCGCCAGCCGGGTTCGGGCCATCGGCACGTGCGACGATCGAAAGAGCGGGACAACCTGTGGACAACGACTCCGACCTCGCGACCGCCTGGGAGCGCGTCACCGAGGAGCTCCAGCCCAACCAGCAGGCCTGGGTCAGGGCCAGCGAACCGACGGGGTGGCACGGCAACACCGCCATCATCGCCGTCGCGGACGACTTCACCCGCACCCAGCTCGAGGGGCGCCTGCGCGGACAGCTGGAGGACGCGCTCACCGAGAGCTTCGGTCGGGAGATCCGGCTCGCGGTCACCGTCAACCCGGCGCTCGCCGACCGATCCACCCCCCAGGCGTCCCACGAGGAACCGACAAATCCATCTGTCGACATGCCGACAGATCTCCATGTCTCCGCCCATGTCTCCGGCCACGCCTCATCTCCGCAGCCGATACCGCACGAGACGATGCGGCCGGCACCCGGCGAGACCCGGCTCAACCCCAAGTACGCCTTCGAGACCTTCGTGATCGGCTCGTCCAACCGGTTCCCCCACGCGGCCGCCGTCGCCGTGGCCGAGGCGCCGGGCAAGGCCTACAACCCCCTCCTGGTCTACGGGGACTCGGGACTGGGCAAGACCCACCTGCTGCACGCGATCGGTCACTACGTCCGCTCCCTCTACAACGGGGCGAAGGTGCGCTACGTCTCCAGCGAGGAGTTCACCAACGAGTTCATCAACGCGATCCGCGACGACCGGCAGGACCGGTTCAAGCGGCGCTACCGCGACGTCGACGTACTCCTGATCGACGACATCCAGTTCCTGGAGGGCAAGACCCAGACCCAGGAGGAGTTCTTCCACACCTTCAACACCCTCCACAACGCGAACAAGCAGATCGTGCTGACCTCCGACCGCGCCCCGAAGCGGCTCGAAGCCTTGGAGGACCGGTTGCGCAACCGGTTCGAGTGGGGGCTGATCACCGACGTCCAGCCGCCCGACCTGGAGACCCGGATCGCGATCCTGCGCAAGAAGGCTGCGATGGACCGGCTTTCGGCACCGGCCGACGTGCTGGAGTTCATCGCCTCCAAGATCCAGACCAACATCCGCGAGCTCGAGGGTGCGCTGATCCGGGTGACGGCGTTCGCCAACCTCAACCGCCAGGAGGTCGACATGACCCTGGCGGAGATCGTGCTCAAGGACCTGATCCCCGAGGGTGGCGAGCCCGAGATCACCGCAGCGCTGATCATCGCCCAGACGGCGGCGTACTTCGGTCTCTCGATCGACGAGCTCACCGGGCCCAGCCGTGGTCGGCACCTCGTCATGGCCCGCCAGATCGCGATGTACCTGTGCCGAGAGCTCACCGACCTCTCGCTGCCCAAGATCGGCGCCCAGTTCGGCAACCGCGACCACACGACCGTGATGTACGCCGACCGCAAGATCAACCAGCTCCTCGCCGAGCGGCGCGCGGTCTTCAACCAGGTCAGCGAGCTCACCAACCGGGTGAAGCTGCAAGCGCGACAGGCATGACCGGCACGACGGGCACGACCGAATGACACGGCTGCAAGATGTGTAGTTCGGTGTGGGCAGGTCCGGCGCGTCGTCCACATCCGGTGTGGACCGGCGTACACCCGCGGATGCGGATGCCGGCCCGAACCACAGGACCGCCGGGTTCCCCACGACCGCATCCACATCGCCTGTGGACACCGATTCCACGCCTCACCTGGGCCGACGTCGGTCATCCACAGTTTCCACGGCTGCTACGACTCCCACTCACCTGTATCCGGATGACGAATCTCGACAACACCCGCGACCGGCGCTCCCTGGGGACAATCCGAGGCTGCACTCCCGCGTGGGGGTGCCGCGTGGCAGGATGCACAGTCCAGAATTCCCTCAGCAGAATTCCCCGAGCAGAATTCCCCCAGCGTCCCTGGCGTGCGGTCCGTGTGACCGTGCAGCCCCACCGTCTTGCGTAAGGAACCGTGAAGTGAAGTTCCGCGTCGACCGCGACGTACTCGCGGATGCCGTCGCCTGGGCGGCACGCACCCTGCCCGTCCGCCCGAGCGTCCCGGTCCTGTCCGGGCTGCTGATCGAGGCGAGTGACGACGGCCTGGTGCTGTCGACGTTCGACTACGAGACGTCGGCCCGCGCGACCCTGACCGCCGAGGTCACCGACGAGGGGAAGGCCCTGGTCAGCGGACGACTGCTCTCCGACATCTGCCGCAGTCTCCCCGCGAAGCCGGTCGAGATGGTGCTGGAGGGCGCGCGGGTCAGCCTCACCTGTGGGTCCGCCAGGTTCAGCCTGCAGACGCTGCCGGTCGAGGACTACCCCGCGCTGCCCGACATGCCGGCCGCCACCGGCAGCGTCTCGAGCGACGTCTTCGCGCACGCCGTGCAGCAGGCGGTGACCGCGGCCGGCCGAGACGACATGCTCCCGGTGCTGACCGGGGTCCGCATCGAGATCTCCGGCTCGTCGATCTCGATGCTGGCCACCGACCGGTTCCGGCTCTCGCACCGTGAGCTCGACTGGCAGCCGCGCAGCCCGGACGAGTCGTTGGCCGCGCTCGTTCCGGCCCGGGTCCTCGGCGACACCGCACGGTCGCTCACGGCTGGCAGCGAGGTCACGATCGCACTCGCCGCGGGCGGCACGGGCGAGGGCATCATCGGCTTCGAGGGCTCGGCTCCCGGCGGCTCCCGGCGTACGACGACCCGGCTCCTCGACGGCGAGTTCCCCAAGGTCCGCAGCCTGTTC
>JAICSC010000290.1 GCA_025937085.1 Nocardioides sp. | reverse complement strand
CGCCTACAACGGGGCGATGCTCGTCCTCGGTACCCCGGTCAACCGCGCCTTCCTCGCCTACGAGGCGATGTTGTCGCTGGGCATCTGGAGTCTCGTGATCGGGTGCGCACGGGTCTGGCGAGCAACGGCCGGTACACGCGTGGTCGCGCCGCGGGGCGTGGCGATCTACATCGGCGCCGTAGTCGTCCTCAACGGCGCGGCCTGGCTGGCTCGGGTCGGAACATCCACACTCGGCGGTACGCCGCAGGACGTCGTCACAGGAACCGGCCTGACGACCAACCCGGTCTACGTGCAGGACCTCGCCTTCTGGCTGCCTGCCTTCGGGTGGCTGGCACTGGGCGTCTGGCGAGGGCACGGCCCGCGCACGGCACTAGCCGCGGCGGCGCTTTGGTACTGGCTGTTCGAGGCGATCGGGGTCGCTGTCGACCAATGGTGGGGACATCGGGCGGATCCGACGTCGGACGTGGCCTCGGATGCCGCGGTCCCCCTCTTCCTGGCCGTCGCTGCGGCCACGATCGTGCCGCTCCTCACCACGCTGCGATCGCTCCAACGAACGACACCGGCGCTCGGGACCGAGGACCACGACCTTGGTCATCTCGTCCGGGGACTCTGGTCTGCCACGCCGACGACCTCCTCCCATGATCAGGAACCCGACCCGGACGCGACCCTCGTCGTACAGGGCCCGGACGGTCCGAGCCTCACACGAAGAAGGTGAACCACCATGCGCGCCACACTCGACAAACTGATCTCGTGGGCGGGGCTGCTGCTTGTTGCGGTCCTGCTCGTCGCCGGTGGCCTGGCGACGTGGGCCAGCTCGTTCATCGGGAACGAGGTCCACGACCAGTTCGCCGCCCAGCACATCACGATGCCGACGACCAAGACCGGCCTCGCCGAGCTCCCGTCGGCCGACCGGGCCGCCCTGGAGAAGTACGCCGGACAACAGCTGACCACCGGTCCGCAGGCCAAGGCGTACGCCAACCACTACATCGCCGTGCACATGAAGGAAGCAGCTGCGGGAAAGACCTACTCCGAGGTGAGCGGTCAGTACCTCCAGCAGTGCTCCGACCCGAAGCAGGCGGCGACCAAGGCCTGCCAGGACCTCGGTGGCCTCCGGCAGACCATGTTCATGGGTGACACCCTGCGCGGGCTGCTGCTCTACGGCTACGCCTTCGCCACGGTCGGGACCATCGCGGGCTACGCGGCCATCGTCGCCTTCGTCGCCGCGGGCGGTCTCCTGCTCCTCGCCGGCCTCGGCTTCTGGCACTCCCGCCGGACCGGCACCGCCGTGGCCGCCGCAAGCCGACCCGAAGGCGCGCACGTGTGAGTCGGCGGTCCACCATGGAGGAGTCGGTGTCTCGGGACACCGGCTTCTCCGCACGTCGGGGAACCAAGTGAGGCAGCCAGCGGGAAGGGTACGAGCCGACATGACCACATCCGCGTCCACCCGGCGCACGACTACGACGCCGTACCTCGCCGATGACGTCCGGCGCCGCATCGACGCCTGGTGGCGGGCCGCCAACTACTTGTCGGTCGGACAGATCTACCTGATGGCGAACCCGCTGCTGCGTGAGCCGCTGCGGCCCGAGCACGTGAAGCCGCGGCTGCTCGGCCACTGGGGCACCACCCCGGGGCTGAACTTCGTCTACGCCCACCTCAACCGGGTGATCGATGAGCGGGATCTGGACCTGATGTACATCATCGGGCCGGGGCACGGCGGGCCCGGGCTGGTGGCGTCGGCGTACCTCGAAGGGACCTACAGCGAGACCTACTCCGAGATCACGCTGGACGAGGAGGGGATGGCGCGGCTGTTCAAGCAGTTCTCGTTCCCCGGTGGGATCCCGAGCCACGTCGCCCCGGAGACGCCGGGCTCGATCCACGAGGGTGGTGAGCTCGGCTACTCCCTGTCTCATGCGTACGGCGCGGCGTTCGACAACCCGGACCTCGTGGTCGCGGCGATCGTGGGCGACGGCGAGGCCGAGACCGGACCGCTGGCCACGAGCTGGCACAGCACCAAGTTCGTGGACCCGGCACGCGACGGCGCGGTGTTGCCGATCCTGCATCTGAACGGCTACAAGATCGCCAACCCCACGGTCCTGGCCCGCATCCCGGAGGAGGAGCTGGACCTGCTCCTGCGCGGCTACGGCCACACCCCGCACTTCGTCTCCGGCGACGACCCGGAGTCCATGCACCACGCCTTCGCCGCGACCCTCGACCACGCCCTGGACGAGATCGGCGACATCCAGCGCCGGGCGCGTTCGGGCGGCCTGGACGACCGGCCGTCGTGGCCGATGATCGTGCTGCGCAGCCCGAAGGGCTGGACCGGGCCGAAGGAGGTCGACGGGCAACGGGTGGAGGGCTACTGGCGCTCGCACCAGGTGCCGTTCGCCGACGCCCGCAACGACGAGCACCACCGCCAGATCCTCGAGGAATGGATGCGCAGCTACCGCCCCGAGGAGCTGTTCGACGCAACGGGCGCGCCGGTGCCGGAGATCCGCGACCTCCACCCGGCCGGCGAGCGGCGGATGAGTGCGAACCCGCACGCGAACGGTGGTCGGCTGCTCAACGACCTGAGCCTGCCGGACTTTCGTGAGTACGCCGTGCCGGTGGTCGACCCGGGCACCGGTGCGGTGGAGGCGACCCGCGTCCTGGGCTCGTTCCTGCGTGAGGTGATGGCGCGCAACGCCGACCGGTTCCGTCTCTTCTCCCCCGACGAGAACAACTCCAACCGGCTCCAGGACGTGCTCGAGGTCACCGACCGGACCTGGAACGCCGAGACCTTCCCCTACGACGACCACCTCGCGGTCGACGGGCGGGTGATGGAGATCTTGTCCGAGCACACCTGTGAGGGCTGGCTAGAGGGGTACCTGTTGACCGGGAGACACGGCCTGTTCTCCTGCTACGAGGCGTTCATCCACATCGTCGACTCGATGTTCAACCAGCACGCCAAGTGGCTGGAGACCACCGACCGGATCCCGTGGCGGCGGCCGATCGCGAGCCTGAACTACCTGCTCACCTCCCACGTGTGGCGCCAGGACCACAACGGCTTCTCCCACCAGGACCCGGGGTTCATCGACCACGTGGTGAACAAGAAGGCCGACGTGATCCGGGTCTACCTCCCGCCCGACGCCAACTGCCTGCTCTCGGTGGCCGACCACTGCCTGCGGTCCAAGCAGTACGTCAACGTGATCGTGGCCGGCAAGCAGCCGGCGCTGCAGTACCTCGACATGGACCGGGCCGTCGTCCACTGCACCAAGGGGATCGGCATTTGGGAGTGGGCCAGCACCGACGCCGGCGGCGAACCGGATGTGGTCATGGCCTGCGCCGGCGACGTTCCGACGATGGAGACGCTCGCGGCCGTGGACCTGCTGACCGGGTTCTTCCCCGACCTGAAGGTCAGGGTCGTCAACGTCGTGGACCTGATGCGGCTCCAAGACCACCGCGAGCACCCCCACGGACTGCCCGACGCCGACTTCGACGCACTCTTCACCCGCGACAAGCCGGTCATCTTCGCCTACCACGGCTACCCGTGGCTGATCCACCGGCTCACCTACCGGCGCGCCAACCACGACAACCTCCACGTGCGCGGGTACATCGAGGAGGGCACCACCACCACGCCGTTCGACATGACGGTGCTCAATCAGCTCGACCGCTTCGACCTGGCCACCGACGTCATCGACCGGGTCCCGGCCCTGCGTGACCGCGGTGCCCATGCGCGGGAGTGGCTGCGCAACCGTCTGATCGAGCACCGCATCCACACCCGCGCCTACGGCGAGGACCTCCCCGAGGTGCGGGAGTGGCAGTGGGGCGCGGGCGGCGGTCCGCAGCTGAAGACCGCCCACCCCGCCCGCAACACCCCCGAGGCCTGACGTGCGGGTGCTCGTCGTCAACGCCGGCTCGAGCAGCCTCAAGCTCGCCATCATCGACCACCCAGCAGATGGGGACGCGGCCGGTGGGGACGGGGAGGTGCTGGGCGCTATGACGATCCAGCGGTGGGAGGGCGCCGACCACCTCGAACCGCTGCGTGAGTTCCTCGACCAGGCTCCCGCCGTCGACGCGGTGGGACACCGCGTCGTCCACGGCGGACCCCGTTACCGGGCCTCGGTCCGCGTCGACGACGAGGTGGTCGCCTACCTGGACTCGATCGCCGATCTCGCACCGCTGCACAACCCGCGGGCCGTGGCCGCGATCCGCGCGGTCGGCGACCTGCTGCCCGATCTCCCGACCGTGGCGGCGTTCGACACTTCGTTCCACGCCACGATCCCCGACGACGCCGCGACGTACGCCCTCCCCCGGGAGTGGAACCATCGCTACCAGCTACGGCGGTACGGCTTCCACGGGCTCTCCCATGCGTACGCCGCGCGCCGGGCCGCCGAGATCACCGGCCGTCGGCTCACAGACCACCGGGTCGTCTCCTGTCACCTGGGGGCCGGCGCCTCCCTGTGTGCGGTGCGCGACGGACGGTCGGTCGACACGACCATGGGGTTCACGCCGTTGGCCGGCCTGGTGATGCAGACCCGCGTCGGCTCGGTCGACCCCGGCCTCCTGCTGTGGCTGCTGCAACAGGGGCACGTCGATCCGGCGACGTTGAGCCAGATCCTGGAGCACCAGTCCGGGCTCAAGGGACTCTCGGGCACCTCCGGAGACCTCCGCGACGTGCTG
>JAICSC010000374.1 GCA_025937085.1 Nocardioides sp. | reverse complement strand
TGAACGAATGTCCGTCGTCGGGGTAGCCGAAGTAGATCCCGGGCAGCTCCTTCGGCGCCCAGTGGCCGCCCAGTCGCAGGTGGGTGTCGAGGGGCGCCGGATGGATGACCTTGCCGGGGTTCATCCGGTTCTGGGGGTCGAAGAGGCCCTTGACCTCCTCGAACAACCCGACGATCTCCTCGCCGAACATCCGGGCCAGCAGCTCACCACGCGTCTGCCCGTCGCCGTGCTCGCCGGACAGCGAGCCGCCGTACGACGCGACCAGGTCGGCGGCCCGCTCGAGGAACCGTCGGTACGTCGCCACCCCCTCGGTCGTGTACAGGTCGAACGGGATCCTGGTGTGGACGCAGCCCTGGCCGAAGTGGCCGTAGAGGCTCGGACCGAAGTCGGAGGCGTAGCCGAACTCCTCGTAGAGCTTGCGGAGGTCGCGCAGGTAGTCGCCGAGCCGTTCGACCGGGACGGCCGAGTCCTCCCAGCCCTCCCAGGTGTCGGGACGGTGGGGCACGTGGGCGGTCGCGCCGAGGCCTGCCTCGCGGACCTGCCACAGCTCGTCCTCGCGCTCGGGGTCGTCCATGAACGCGACCTCGGGGTCGTGCTCGGACTCCCCCAGCGCCTTCAACATCGCGTGCGCCCGCTCGTCCGCCTCGTCGACGGTGTCGCCGCCGAACTGGACCATCAGGAAGCCGGTCCCGTCCGGCAGCTCCTCGAGCGCCTGCTTGTTCATCCCCTTGATCTGCTCGTCGCGGATCAAGAAGTGGTCGACCCCCTCGAGCGCGATCGGCTCGTGCTCGACGATGGCCGGCACGGCGTCGGCGGCCTTCGGGGAGTCCTCGAAGCCGAGCACGACCAAGGTGCGCGCCTTCACGACCGGAACCAGCTCCAGCTCGGCACCGAGCACGGTCACCAGGGTCGACTCACTGCCGACCAGGAAGCCGGCCAGGTCGAACCCATGCTCGGGCAGCAACGAGTCGAGGTTGTAGCCCGAAACACGCCGCGGGATGTCCGGGTAGTGCTTGCGGACCAGGTCCGCGTGGTCGTCGCGGAGACGTCGTAGCGTGCGGTAGATCTGGGATCGCCGGTCGCCCATCCGCTCGATCACGGCGTACTCCTCGTCGTCCGTGCGACGGGCCGTGAACCGCGTGCCGTCGTACAGGAGGACGTCGAGCGAGCCGATGTTGTCCACGACCTTGCCCGTGCGCTGGGCGGTCGCCCCGCAGGAGTTGTTGCCGATCATCCCGCCGATGGTGCAGTTCTGGTGGGTCGCGGGCTCGGGCCCGAAGCGCAGCCCCGTGGGCGCCAGCTGGTCGTTGAGGACGTCGAGGACGATCCCGGGCTCGACGACGCAACGACGGCTCTCCTCGTCGACCGACACCAGACGATGGCAGTACTTGGTGAAGTCGAGGACGACCGCCTCGTTGGTGCACTGCCCGGCCAGGCTCGTGCCTCCGCCACGGTTGACGATCGGCAGGTCGTGCTCGCGACAGACGGCGACGGCCTCGACGGCCGTTTCGATCGACCGGGGGACGACGACCCCGATGGGGACCTGCCTGAAGTTCGAAGCGTCGGTCGAGTACGCCGCCCGGGAGCCGTCGTCGAAGCGCACCTCGCCGTCCACGCGATGATGCAGCGCCGCGATGGCGGCAGGCAGCTTCGCGTCCGGCGGGTCGATGACGGTCTGGGACATGGGTCTGCTCCTCCGGTCGCCTCGTACCCGAACACGCGAGCCGTACCCCGTGGCATCCGGATGCATGCGGAAGCGCATGTACCGTGAGCACGGTGGACTCGTCCAGAGATCACCTCGCGGACTCGCTGCTCGCGGTGGCCCGCGCTATGGCGGCGATGGCGATCCGGACGGCCGGGCAGGGTCCGGTCCCGTTGACAGTCGTCCAGCACCGCGTGCTCCTGCTGCTCGAGGACGCCGGCACCCTCTCGGTGAACGCCGTGGCCGCGCGACTCGGGGTCGACCAGTCCAACGCGAGCCGGCACTGCACCCGCCTGGCCGAGCTGGGGTTGGTGGACCGCACGCCCGCTCCCCACGACCGCCGCTCTGTGCAGCTGCGCTTGACGAGCGTGGGACGCAGGCAGGTGTTGGCGGTCGACCGCGTCCGGCGTGAGTGGGTGGTCTCGATCCTCGATCGGCTGACCGACGACGAGGCGCGTGAGGCGGTTCGCGGCATGGGGATCCTGGCCGAGGCGGCCGCGACCGCGGACCAGCCTGCCCCGTTGTTCTGAGGCACGCAGAGGCGTCGGTAGCCGCGGGGCCGTGCACGCTGCGCAGGCATTCGGGTACGGGTCAGGGATGACTGGCTACGTGATCGTGTTCCTGGTGCTGGTCACGATCGTCATGGTGGGGGCGGCGTTCCTCGACCGTCGTCGCGCCCGCCAGATCGAGCACGACCTCGCGCGCATGCGGGCCGGGCAGCGGGAGCAACAGGACCGGCCGAGTCAGCACGACCAGCCGGATCTGCAGGACCAGCCGGGTCCGCAGAACCCGCAGGACCAGCACCGCCGCCGGGGCTGACGTGGCAGAACTCCCCGACCGTCGAGACCTACCGCCACCGACTCGTCACTTCGACCTGGGGTCGCAGGGTCGAGGCTGTCACCGTGCGCGACTCCCAGGTGCTGGTCGACGTCGGCGGAACACTGGGGTCAACGAGTCGCAGGCACGGCACGACGCGCCAGGGCAGCATATCCGCGAGTGATCTAGGTCCGAGATCCGACCTCTGCCGAGACTCGCGCGCTTCGCGACCTATTCGCGGTTATTCTCGTCGTGGTCGATATCGGATCCAGTGTCTTTCGATGCCGGGTTTGGGTGGGGGTAGGAATTCGGGTTTTCGGTCGTGGGGGTTGAGGCGGACTTGCCAGGGGGTGTCGTGGATGACGCGGTGGTGGTGTCCGCAGAGCAGG
>JAICSC010000004.1 GCA_025937085.1 Nocardioides sp. | reverse complement strand
GATCACCGTGGCCTTGGACTGCATCGGCACGGACGAGGCGCTGGCCGTCTCCCTGGCCGTGGTGACGGACCGTCGCCGGATCCTGACCATCGGCGCTCCGGCTGCGCGGGCCGCCGAGGCAGGGGTACGTCGGGTCGCCGGCGCGATGCCGGACAGCGCCGCGTACCGGGACGCGGTCCGGGCCGACCTGATCGGGTTGGCCGCGGCGGGCACGCTGACCGTGCCCGTGGCTGCGACGTACCGGCTCACCGACGCGCTGACCGCGGCCGAGTTGCTCCGGAGCGGGCACCCCGGCGGCAAGCTCGCGCTGGTGCCCTGACCGACGAGCGGCCCGTGCCATGCTCCCGGCATGGTGTACCGGATCGCGATCGTCCTGATCGGGCTGGCGTTCGTCGCCTACCGGGTGTCGCTCTGGGTCGCCTTGTGGCGTGCGCATCGCGCGGGGGACCGGGCGCGTGAGGAACGGCTGCGCACCCGAGGGTTCGGGCTCCACCGGTGGGCGGCTGCGGGCGCGGTGATCCTCGTGATCGTCCTGGCGCTCCTGGTCTGGTCCAACTCGCGCTGAGGCCCGGGCAGTTGCCGGGTGGTAGACCTGAGCCCATGACCCGCCCAGTGCGGGGGTTCGCCGGCTCGATGGTCGACACCCCGCGGCTCCGTCAGCACGTCTGGACCAGCGGTCCGGAGGACGGCCGCCCGTTGCTGTTGGTGCACGGCAACATCACGACCGGTGGCTTCTGGACGTACGTCGCGCAGCGGCTCCCCGACGACGTGCGGGTGATCGCCCCCGACCTCCGGTCGTTCGGACTCACCGAGGCGAAGCCGGTCGACGCCACCCGCGGACTGCGCGACATGGCCGACGACGCGCACGACCTGCTCGAGACGCTCGGGCTCACCGGCCGGGACGACGTCCACGCCGCCGGGTGGTCGATGGGCGGCGGGGTGCTGCAGCAGTACCTGATCGACCATCCGGGCGACCTGGCCGGTGTGACGCTGATGGCGCCGATCTCGCCGTACGGCTTCGGCGGCTCGCGCGGCGCCGACGGTCGGCCCTGCGCGCCGGACTGGGCGGGCACCGGCGGCGGCACGGCGGCACCCGACTTCGTACGTCGCCTCGCCGAGCGCGACGCCGGCAGCGGCGAACCGCTCAGCGCCCCGCGGGAGGTGCTCCTGACCTTCTTCGGGCCGGGCTCCAACCGGGCGAACGTCGACGAGGACTTCCTCGTCGACGAGCTGTTCACCACCAGGGTCGACGACGACCACTACCCGGGCGACGCCGTACCCTCCGAGCACTGGCCGAACGTCGGACCGGGGTCGCGTGGGGTGCTGAACTCCATGTCCGGCAGGTACTACGACACCAGCGCCTTCGGTGACGTTCCCGACGGTCCGCCCATCACCTGGCTGCGCGGCACGGCGGACCAGGTGATCTCGGACCGCTCGATGTTCGACTTCGCCACGCTGGGCGAGCTCGGCGCGGTGCCGGGCTGGCCGGGCGCCGAGGTGATGCCTCCGCAGCCGATGGAGACCCAGTTCCGGGCGGTCCTGGAGCGGTACGCCGGCAACGGTGGCCGGACCCGCGAGGTCGTGCTCGACGGCGTCGGGCACGGCATCCCGCTCGAGGCACCCGACGCCGCGGCCGCGGAGATCGTCAGGACCATGGGCGATGCCTGACCCCCTCGACGTCCCGGTCGCGGGCGGCACGCTCCGGGTCGCCTCCTGGCACGGGACCGGCGTCCCAGTGCTCGCGATCCACGGCATCACCTCGTCCTCCCGGACGTGGCCGTTCCTCGCCGGCGTCCTCGACAACCCGGTCTTCGCGCCCGACCTTCGCGGCCGCGGCCGCAGCAACCACCTACCCGGGCCGGCCGGCATCGCCCAGCACGCCGAGGACTGCGCCGCCGTCGTCCAGGCCACGGGCGGAGTACCGCTGGTGGTGGTCGGGCACTCGATGGGCGGCTTCGTCGCGACCGTTCTCGCCGCGTCCCGCCCCGAGCTGGTGCGGGGGCTCGTGCTCGTCGACGGCGGGCTGCCGTTCCCGGCGGCGGACGAGGCGGCGACCCTCGCCGGGCTGCAGCCGATCAAGCAGCGCCTGCAGGCGACGTACACCCGCGAGAGCTATCGCGCGTGGTTCCGCGACCACCCGGCATTCGTCCACGACTGGACACCGGAGGCACAGGAGTACGCCGACTACGACCTGCCCGACGACCCCGGCCGCCCCTCGGCCGATCCCGACCTGGTCGAGGCCGACCAGCTGGACATGGTCCAGGGCACGGCGTTCACCGACGCGCTCGCCGACCCGATGCCGCGGCGCATCTTCCTGCATGCGTCACGAGGCTTCGCCGACGACCCGCCGGGGCTCTACCCCCAGCCGACCGTCGACGAGTACGCCGCACGGTGGCCGGACCTCGACATCCGGCACGTCCCGGACGTGAACCACTACACGATTGTGCTCAGCAGCCGCGGCGCCGACGCCGTCGCGCAGGCGGTGCGCGACCTGGGATGAGCCGCCTGGTCAGCGCTGCGGGAACTCCGTCAGTGCGTGGTCGGCGATCCGCTTCATCATCCACACGTCGATGCCGCCGCCCACGACGCCGCCGGCCACGGGTACGCCGCGACCGAGCCGCGCGAAAGCCTTCTCCCCGAACCCGCGGAGCAACCGGAAGCCGATGGCCTTGTTCAGCATGAGCAGTGCCGCTGGTGGCAGCTGCTGGCCGACCAGGCCGACCATCTTCCCGGTCCCGCCACTCAGGCCGGCCTTGGCGAGCACCTCGTCCGCCTCGGAGCCGACGAGGGTGAGCAGCACCGAGGTTCGCACCCGCGGGTCGTCCACGTCGTACCCGCGCAGGGTCGCGATCGCGGCCACCATCCGGGTCGCGCCGACGTAGAACTCCACCACGTTCGCGGGCAGCGCGACCGGCATCGTCACGAAGCCGCCGAGGCTGGTGACGAAGCCGCCGACACCACCGGTGACCACGTGCGAGCGCACGACCTTCTTCACCGCGCCCTCGGGCGTGCGGGTGTCACGGCGTGCCAGGTCGGCGATCTCGCGCGCGGACCTCAGCGGCCCGAGCCCGTCGATGCCGGCGTCGAGCAGAACCTGCACCAGGCGCCCGACGACACCTTCGTCACCGCGCGACACCGGCTCCGGCAGGCGGTGCTCGGACCGTCTCAGCGCCACCCCGAGGTCACCCGTTGCTCGGGGGTACGTCGGGGCCCGGCGGCTCGTCCGGCGTACCACCGGGCCGATGCTCGGCGATCCGGTCGACGCCGCGCTCGAGCGATCCACGCACCTGGCTGATCTTGTCGGCGTGCTTGCCGTCGGTACGCCGGTCGACGGCGCCCGCGGCCTTGTCGAACAGTCTCTCGATGTCGCCCTTGTGCTCGTGGGCCAGCTCGCCGGCCTTCGCGACCCCCTGGCGTACGGCGTGCTCCAGGGTGCTCGCGAGCTCGTTCAGGCGGCGGTCCACCTCGTAGTCCTCCAGCTTCGCGCGGAGGCCTTCGCCGAGCGGCGGCTTGTGGGACGGGTTGTGCTCGGGCTGGTCGGACGGCTGGGTGGACGGCTGGTCGGACGGCTGGTCGGTCGGCTGGTCTGACATGGCACCCTCCTGCGGTGTCTGAGGGCTCCATCCTGCCCGTCCGGGGCGTCGCGCCCAACCGGGCACGGCCCCGAGCCGACTCCCCTCCGACCCCCCAGCCGACTCCCGCCGTCATCGGAAGCGACGCAGCCGCAGGCTGTTGCCGACCACGAACAGCGACGAGCACGCCATCGCGCCCCCGGCGATCATCGGGTCGAGCCGGCCGGCGGCGGCCAAGGGGATGGCCGCGACGTTGTAGGCGAACGCCCAGAACAGGTTGGCCCGGATCGTCGCGAGGCACCGGCGCGCCAGCCGGATCGCCGTGACGGCGCCGCGGAGGTCTCCGCTGACCAGGGTGAGGTCGCTGGCGGAGATCGCCACGTCGGTGCCGGTGCCCATCGCGAGGCCGAGGTCCGCCTGGGCCAGCGCCGCGGCGTCGTTGACGCCGTCGCCGGCCATCGCCACGACGTGGCCCTCGGCCTGCAGCCGGGCGATGGTGTCGACCTTCTGGTCGGGCAGGACGCCGGCGACCACGGTGACGATCCCGACCTCGTCGGCCACCCGGCGTGCCGCCGCCTCGTGGTCTCCGGTGAGCAGGACCGTGCGGAGTCCCAGGGCCTGGAGGTCGCGGACCGCGGTCGCCGAGGTCGGCTTGACGGTGTCGGCCACGACGATCACACCCCGAGCCTCGCCGTCCCAGCCGACGACGACCGGCGTGCCGTCCGTCGCCTCGGCGACCGATCGGCGTACGCCGTCGGGCAGGGCGGTGAACAGGCTCGGCCGGCCGACCAGCACCTCGCGGCCCTCCACCACACCGCGCGCGCCCTGGCCGGGCAGGGCCTCGAACGCCGTCACGGCCGGGAGGTCGGATCGATAGTCCCCGACGTTCTGGCTGTCGTGGGCCGTGGAGAAGCAGCCATTTCGTCGGGGACTATCCGCGATGGCGCGGGCGAGCGGATGCTCGGAGCCCGACTCGACGGCCGCCGCCAGCCGGAGCAGGGCGCCGTCCTCCGGTTCCATGCGGACCACCGACATCGTTCCGGTGGTGACCGTCCCCGTCTTGTCGAGCACGATGGTGTCGATCCGGCGGGTGGACTCGAGTACGTGCGGTCCGCGGATCACGACCCCCAGCTGCGCGCCGCGGCCGGTGCCCACCATCAGGGCCGTCGGCGTCGCCAGGCCGAGGGCGCACGGGCAGGCCACCACGAGCACGGCCACCGCAGCCGTGAACGCCTCCGTCGCCCCAGCACCGAGAGCCAGCCGGCCGGCCAGCGTCAGGACCGCGACCCCCAGCACCACCGGTACGAAGACGGCGGACACCCGGTCGGCGAGCCGCTCGATCGGTGCCTTGCCGCTCTGGGCCTGCTCGACGAGCCGGGTGATCTGCGCGAGCTGGGTGTCTGCGCCGACGCGCACGGCACGCACGACCAGGCGGCCGGAAGTGTTCAGCCCGGACCCGACGACCTCGTCGCCCGGGCCCACGTCCACCGGGACGGGCTCGCCGGTGAGCAGGGAGAGGTCGACGGCAGCCGCGCCGTCCTCGACGATGCCGTCGGTGGCGATCTTCTCGCCGGGCCGGACCACGAACCTGTCCCCTACCGCCAGATCCTCCACCGACATCGGCACCTCGCGCCCGTCGCGCAGCACCGAGACCTGCTTCGCGCCGCGCTCCACGAGTGATCGCAGCGCGTCACCCGCACGGCGCCGGCTGAGCGCCTCGGCGTACCGCCCGAACAGGAGGAACGTCGTCACCACGGCCGCCACCTCGAGGTACAGGTGGCCGGACCCGTGCACCAGGGCGACCACCGACCAGACCCAGGCCGCGGTCGTGCCGAGTGAGACGAGCGTGTCCATGGTGCTGGCGCCGTGCCGCGCGTTGACCGCGGCCGCCCGGTGGAACGGCCAGCCGGCCCACCAGACGACGACCCCGGAGAGACCGGCCGCAAGCCACTCCCAGCCGCCGATGCGGAGGGCCGGGACCATCGCCCAGGCCACTACCGGCAGCGAGAGGACGGCGGCCGCGACCAGCCGGACCGGCCGCGGTGCGGAGGTCTCCGGCTCCTCGGAACGCAGGGTCGCGTCATAGCCGGCACGGCGTACGACGTCGATCAGGTCGGCGGTCGACACGTCGATGGGGTAGGAGACGCGGGCGCGCTCGGTCGCATAGCTCACCGAGGCGATCACGCCGTCGACCTTGTTGAGCCGGCGCTCGATCCGGCGGGCGCAGGAGGCGCAGGTCATCCCCGCGATGTCGAGGTCGACGTCGCGCGGATCAGTGGCGGTCGTCGGCGCGCTCATCTCAGGCCAGCTGGTAGCCGGCCTCCTCGACGGCACGGCGTACGTCGTCCTCGGCCAGCGGCGCGGCCGACTCGACCGTCAACCGCCCGCCGTCGAGCAGGACGTCGACCGACCGGACGCCCGGCAGCTCGGAGACCTCCTCGGTGACCGAGGCCACGCAGTGGTGGCAGGTCATGCCGGCAACCGTCCAGGTCCGGGTGACGGGCTCGCTCATGAGCGCACCAGCCGCGCGATCGCGGCCGAGGCCTCGGTCAGCTTCTCGTCGGCCCCCTCACCGGAGGTGACGGCGTCGCGGACGCAGTGCGCGAGATGGTCGTCGAGGAGGTTGAGGGCCACCGCCTGCAGCGCCTTGGTCATCGCCGACACCTGGGTCAGGATGTCGATGCAGTACTGCTCCTCCTCGACCATCCGCTGCAGTCCGCGGGCCTGGCCCTCGATCCGGCGTAGCCGCTTGAGCACGTCGCCTTTGGCGTTGAGATAGCCCGGGTGGTCCATGCCTGACACTCTACCCCGGAGGGGTATCCGAACCTAGGGCGTGTCCCAGTGGTGCTTGCTCGCACCACGAACGCCTCTGCCCGTGGGTGCGTGCGGTGGGTGACGATGGAGACATGGCCGAGGAGACCGCGACGGAGCCCCCGTCGCCGGACCGTGAGCTGCGGGGCGACATCCGTCGCGTGACGTCGATCCTGGGCGAGACCCTGGCCCGCACCGAGGGCCGGGACCTCCTCGACCTCGTCGAGCAGGTGCGTGCGCACGCCAAGCAGGGACGCCTGGACGAGCTGCCGGACTTCGACCTGGCCACGGTGACCAGGCTGGTGCGCGCGTTCACGGCGTACTTCCACCTGGCCAACATCACCGAGCAGGTCCACCGCGGACGGGCGCTGGCTCGGCTGCGCGCGGAGAACGGCGGGTGGGTCCAGCAGGCCGTCGGCCGGATCGCCGAGGCCGGGGTGGAGCCGGCGGAGGTCGCCGAGATCTTGCGCCACGTCGCGCTGCGGCCGGTGTTCACCGCGCACCCGACCGAGGTCGCCCGTCGCTCGACCATCGACAAGCTACGACGGGTGGCCGCCCTGCTCGAGGAGCCCGACAGCCCACGCCGGACCCGGTGCCTGGAGGAGGCGGTCGAGCTGCTCTGGCTGACCGACGAGATCCGGGTCGAGCCGCCGGAGCCGACCGACGAGGCACGCAACGTCGTGTACTACCTGGAGGGCCTCTCGGGTGGGGCGCTCCCCGACGTCCTCGAGGAGCTGCGCGACCGGCTCGCGTCGATCGGTGTCGACCTCCCGCCGGACGTGCGGCCGCTGCGCTTCGGGAGCTGGGTGGGCGGTGACCGCGACGGCAACCCGCACGTCACCCCTGCCACCACTCGCGAGGTGCTGGTCCTCCAGGCGGTGCACGGGATCCGGCTCCTGCGCACGCTCGTGGACCGGCTCCGCCGTGACCTGTCGGTGAGCGATCGCGTGGGGACCGTGTCCGACGAGCTCCGGGATCTGCTCGAGGCGCGGCTGCCCGCCCTCCCGGAGGTGGAGCCGCGCTACCGGCGGCTCAACGCCGAGGAGCCGTACCGCCTGTTCCTCACCTGCGTCCACGTCCGTCTCGGCCTCACCGAGCAACGACTCGTCGGCGACGCGCGCCATGTCGAAGGGCGCGACTACGCCGATGACGCCGAGCTGCTCGACGACCTCCTGCTGCTGCACCGCTCGGTCGTCCAGAACCAGGGCCCCGCGGTCGCCGGCGGCGAGGTCGAGCGCCTGGTCCGGACCGTCGCCGCCACCGGCCTCACCCTGGCCACCCTCGACGTGCGCGAGCACGCGGCGAAGCACCACCACGCCGTCGGCCAGCTCCTCGACCGCGTCGGCGAGCTGGGCACGCCGTACGCCGAGCTCGACCGGCAGACCCGCGCGAAGGTGCTCAGCGAGGAGCTGGCCGGCCGACGGCCTCTGGCCAGGGGCCCCCTGCCGCTCGACGACGAGGGGGCGGTCACCGCCGAGACGTTCCAGGCGATCCGGTGGGCGCTCGACGAGCTCGGCCCCCGCGCGGTCGAGAGCTACGTCATCTCGATGACCCACGACGCGGACGACGTGCTCGCGGCGGTGGTGCTCGCCCGCGAGGCCGGTCTGGTCGACCTCGCGGCGGGCCTGGCGCGGATCGGATTCGTGCCGCTGCTCGAGACCGTCGACGAGCTCGCGCAGACCGAGTCCATCCTCGACACGCTCTTCGCCGACGCGTCGTACCGCGAGCTGCTCCGGCTGCGCGGTGACGTGCAGGAGCTGATGCTCGGCTACTCCGACTCCAACAAGGCGGGCGGGATCACCACCTCGCAGTGGCAGATCCAGCTCGCGCAGCGGAAGGCTCGCGACGTCGCGCGGCGGTACGGCGTACGACTGCGCTTCTTCCACGGCCGTGGCGGGTCCGTCGGTCGCGGCGGCGGCCCGACGTACGACGCGATCATGGCGCTGCCGTCCGGCACCGTCGACGGCGAGGTCAAGATCACCGAGCAGGGCGAGGTGATCAGCGACAAGTACGCCCTCCCCACCCTTGCTCGGCAGAACCTCGAGCTCGCCCTGGCCGCCACCCTCGAGGCCAGCGTGGTGCACCGCACCGACCGGCGTACACCGGAGCAGGCCGAGCGCTGGGACGCGACGATGGACCACATATCAGCCGCCGCCCAGTCCCGCTACGGCGAGCTCGTCGAGGACCGTCGCCTCGCGGAGTACTTCCTGACCTCCACCCCGGTCGACCTCCTCGGCGCCCTCCACATCGGCTCGCGGCCGGCCAGGCGACCCGGCGCCGACGCCGGCATCGAGGACCTCCGGGCCATCCCGTGGGTCTTCGGCTGGACCCAGTCGCGCCAGATCGTGCCGGGCTGGTTCGGCGTCGGGTCCGGGCTCTCGGTCTGCGAGGACCTCGACGTCCTGCGGGAGATGTACGCCGAGTGGCCGTTCTTCCGGACCTTCCTCGGCAACGTCTCGATGACCCTGGTCAAGACCGACCTCGACATCGCGCAGCGGTACGTCGCGCTTGCACCGGACTCACTGCGGCCGGTGCTCGACGGGATCCGCGCCGAGTACGACCTGACCGTCGAGCGCCTCCTCGCCGTCACCGGTGACGAGGCGCTGCTCGACCGCGAGCCGACCCTGCGGACCACGCTGGAGATCCGGGAGAACTACCTGGAGCCGCTGCACCACCTGCAGCTCGAGCTGCTCGGTCGCTACCGCCGTGGCGAGGACGACCCGGCACTCGAGCGTGCGCTCCTGGTGACGATCAACGGGATCGCGGCGGGGATGCGCAACACCGGCTGACGTCTCCCTGACCTCGTCCGTCGCGCGGGGGGTGAGCAACCACTTGTGCGCAGTCCGGCGATCGCGTACGTTCGCGATATATCGCGAGCGATCGACCAGACACGGTGAGTGTGTTGGGTCCGAGGCGGCGGGACACGAGGAGGGAGAGCACGATGGGGCGGGACTGGGGACGCGAGTTCGAGTCCATGTTCCAGCAGCACGGTCGAGGCCAGGGCGGCTGGGACGGACACGGGGGACACGGGGGCCGGCGTGGCGGTGAGTGGAGCGGCCCGTGGGGCAGCTGGCAGTGGGGGCCGCCCAACCGGCGGTCGGGTCCGCCGCCCTGGCTGGTCGGGCTGTTCGGCCTGACCCAGCAGGCCCGGGGTCGGGCTCCGCGGGTACGCCGGGGCGACGTGCGCGTGGCGATCCTCGCCGTGCTCGCCGACGAGCCGTTGAACGGCTACCAGGTGATCCAGCAGATCTCCGACCGGACCAGCGGGGCCTGGCGCCCGAGCCCGGGGTCGGTGTACCCGACCATCGCCCAGCTCGAGGACGAGGGCCTGCTCGAGGGTGACGACGAGCGTGGCCGGCGTACCCTCCGGCTCTCCGAGGCCGGCCGGGAGTACCTCCGCGACCACGCGGACGAGATCGATGAGGTGTGGGCGCCGTTCACCCGCGACCGCGAGGAGCGGTCCGAGCATGACGCCGCCGGCGCCGAGGGCGGTCCGGACTTCGCCCTGCTCAAGCCCGAGCTCGGTCGGGTGATGAACGCCGTGTGGCAGATCATCACCACCGGCACCGACGAGCAGCGCCGGGCGGCCGTCGGCGTGCTGGTCGACGCAAGGCGCGCGCTGTATCAGATCCTCGCCGACCACCCCGGTGACCTCGACGAGGCCGACGACGGCGGCGACCACGCAGTCGACGACCTGGGCGATGGACCCGACCGCCGCGACCGTGAGGAGGAGTGGTGAACGACCGTCTGCGCATCGGGGACGCCGAGCGCGAGGAGGCCGCCCGCGAGCTGGGCGAGCACTTCGCGCTGGGGCGGATCACCGCCGAGGAGCACACCGAGCGGCTCGAGCAGATCTGGGCTGCGCGCACCACGGCCGACCTCGCACCGGCCTTCCGCGACCTGCCTCGCCCGCAGGCTTCGCGGCCCGAGGCGGCCACCTCGCCGGCGTACCGCGCAGAACGCGGGCGACGACCCGCGCTCCCACGGATGCCGCACATCCCGTTCCCGTTCAGGGTGCTGGTGGCGGTCGTGCTGGTCTGGTGGGGCTTCCACCACCCGCTGTTCCTGCTGGTCGCCGCGATCGTGTACGTCGTGTTCGTGCGCCGCTTCGTGCGCCGCTTCGTGCGCCGCTTCGGGCACAGCCGTCGGTCGCACTTCCGCGGTGGCCCGTGGGGGCACGGCCGCTACCAGACCGGCTGGCACTGACGCCGAAGTGGGAGTTCTCCGCGCTCGAAGTGGGAGTTCTCCGCGCTCGAGGTGGGAGAAGTCCGCCCAGGCCCCGTTGGGTCGCGGGAGAAGTCCCACCTCGGGGCGGGACAGGTCCCACTTCGGCTCAGACGCCGATGGCGCGGTTCACCCAGATGTCGCCGACCTCCATGCCGACCTTCTGGTACAGGCTCAGCGCGCCGGTGCGCGAGTCGGTCGACAGAGCCGAGCGGGACGCCCCGTGTTCCCGTCCGCGGGCGAAGGCGTCCACGAGCAGCGCCTGCGCGAGTCCGCGGTGCCGCTGGTCCTTGCGGACCGCGAGCTTGTCGATGTAGGCCTCGGTCGCCGGGTCGCCCGCCATGATGATCAGCGCCGCCCCGACGATCTCGCCGGCCGGGGCGGTGACGACGCGGAGGTTCCACGCTTCGAAACCCGGCCGGCCGATGACCGAGGCGTGGAAGTCGTCGTACGGCTCCCGTTCGCGCACCGACCACTCGAGGAACGCGTCCTCGATGACGTCCTGGACTGCTCGGTACTCCTCGGGGCGCGCCGCGCGGATCGCGTAACCGTCGGGGAGGTCGCGGGGCTCGATCTGCCTCCCCTCGGGGAGGGCCAGGACCCAGCTGGTGTGGCGGATGCGGTAGCCGAGCTTCTCCAGAAGCCGGTCGCCCGCCGAGCCCTCCGGCACGGGGCTGCCGTAGCCGGCTCCGCCGAGGTCCTTGGCCGTCTGCTGCATCCAGGCGGCGATCGCTGTTCCGATGCCCCGGCGGCGGTAGCCGGGATGGACGGCCGCGTCGCCACGGTCGCGGCCGGTGATCTCGCCGTACCCGACCATCCGATCTCCGTCGAAGACACCGATCGTGTGGGACGAGACGTCCCAGCTCGGGCGGCTCCAGTCACTCACGATGTCGGCCGGCTCGATCTCGACCTTGCCGACGTCCGCCTGCTCCTGCGCGGCGGCGACCTCGAAGACGGCGCGGGCGTCGTCCATTGTCAGCACCCGAGAGGTCAGACCGCCGGGCAGATCCAGGTCTCTCATGAGGCGGTATCAGATCATCCGGACGCCCCAGGTGCACGCCCATTACCGTCGACCCGCCCGACGTGCGTGTCGAAATGATGTCGACCCGGTAACGCATGTGGCCGCTCCACCCCGGCGGAGCCGGGGCGGAGCGGCCAGGGCGAGCGGGTCAGCGCTGGATGGCGGAGATGTCGAAGTCGAGCTTGATCTTGTCCGACACCAGGAAGCCACCGGTCTCGAGGGCGGCGTTCCAGGTCAGGCCCCAGTCCTTGCGGGAGAGAGCGGCGTGGCCCTCGAAGCCGATGCGGACGTTGCCGAACGGGTCGCGAGCGGAGCCGGTGGACTCGAACTCCACGGCGATCGGCTTGGTGGTGCCGTTGATGGTCAGGTCACCGGTGATGGTCCAGTCGTCGCCATCACGCTCCACCTCGGTCGACGTGAAGGTGATCTCGGGGTGCGACTCGGTCTCGAAGAAGTCCGCGGAGCGCAGGTGGGCGTCGCGGTCGGCGACACCGGTGTCGATGCTGTCGGCCTTGATCGTGAGCTCGACCTTGCTGGCTGCCGGGTTCGCCGTGTCGACGTGGGCCGTGCCCTCGAACTCCTTGAACGCACCGCGGACTGTGGTGACCATCGCGTGCCGGGCGCTGAAGCCCAGGCGCGAGTGGGCGACGTCGATGGTGTAGTCACCGGCGATGTCCTCGATGACGGTGGTGGCGGGTTCGAACGGGGTGTTCGTCATGGTGGGGGGTCCTCCTGCGGGAATTGAAGTTTCAACCACTTGGCGGTACAACGTCCCCCACGCCGAGGTATTCCCCGGCCCCTGTGGCGTGGATCACGGCTGGCCGACCAGCTGCCGGCGTGCCACGCTGAGTCATGCCCCCGTCGAAACCGTCGTCCCAGCACAAGATCCTGCTCCCGGAGAGCGACCAGCCGACACGCTGGTACAACGTCCTCCACGACCTGCCGACGCCACCACCGCCGGTCCTGCACCCGGGCACCGGCCAGCCGGTCGGGCCGGACGACCTCACGCCGCTCTTCCCGATGGACCTGATCCTCCAAGAGGTCTCCGGCGACCAGTACGTCGAGATCCCCGGCGAGGTGCTCGACGTCTACGCGCTCTGGCGCCCGTCCCCGCTCTTCCGGGCACACCGGCTCGAGAAGGCACTGGGGACGCCGGCTCGGATCTACTACAAGTACGAAGGCGTCAGCCCGGCCGGCTCGCACAAGCCGAACACCGCGGTGCCGCAGGCGTTCTACAACGCCAAGGCCGGCATCAAGAAGCTCACCACCGAGACCGGCGCTGGGCAGTGGGGCACCGCGTTGGCCTTCGCGTGCTCGCAGTACGACCTGGAGTGCGAGGTGTGGCAGGTGCGGGCGTCGTACGACCAGAAGCCCTACCGCCGCACGATGATCGAGACCTTCGGCGGCACCGTGCACCCGAGCCCGAGCGACCTCACCAACGCCGGCCGCACGATCCTGGCGCAGGACCCGGACTCCACCGGGAGCCTCGGCATCGCGATCAGCGAGGCGGTCGAGGTCGCCGCACAGGACCCCACCACCAACTACGCCCTCGGCAGCGTGCTCAACCACGTGCTGCTCCACCAGACCGTGATCGGTGAGGAGGCGCTGCTGCAGATGGCGTCGGTCGGCGAGAAGCCCGACCTGCTCGTGGGCTGCA
Organism: Nocardioides sp.; assembly: GCA_025937085.1. Lineage (GTDB taxonomy): Bacteria > Actinomycetota > Actinomycetes > Propionibacteriales > Nocardioidaceae > Nocardioides. The sequence goes on along the minus strand of JAICSC010000004.1, from coordinate 23,046 downwards.
CCGGTGGTGGCTCGAACTTCGGCGGCCTCGCGTTCCCGTTCCTCCGCGAGAAGTGGGCCGGCACGATGTCACCGACGATCCGGGCCGTGGAGCCCGCGTCGTGCCCGTCGCTGACCCAGGGCACCTATGCCTACGACTTCGGCGACACCCTCGGCATGACGCCGCTGATGAAGATGCACACGCTCGGCCACGACTTCGTGCCCGACCCGATCCACGCCGGCGGCCTGCGCTACCACGGCATGAGTCCGTTGATCTCGCACCTGTACGCGACCGGTGAGCTCGAGGCCGTCGCCAAGAAGCAGTCGGAGTGCTTCGCGGCGGGAGTCCTCTTCGCCAGGACCGAGGGGATCGTGGCGGCGCCCGAGCCGACGCATGCGCTCGCGGCCGCGGTCGAGGAGGCGCTGGCGTGCAAGGAGTCGGGCGAGGAGAAGGTGATCCTGACTGCGCTTTGCGGGCACGGCCACCTCGACCTCGCGGCGTACGACGCCTACCTGCGGGGAGACCTCGTCGACCACAGCTGGGACGACGCCGAGCTGCAGCAGGCCGTCGCCAGCGCTCTGGAGAAGCTGCCGAGCATCAGCTCCTGATCAGCTGCCCAGCGCCGCGTCGTCGGCCTCGGTGCCGACCAGCTCGCGGACCCGGCCGATCGCATCCCAGTCGTTGACGTGCATGCCCGCGACCACACGGTCGCCGCGCTTCCACCAGACCCGGAACACGCGTCCCTCGACCGGCCCCTCGGTGTCACCGGTGATGACGACGCGGTCGAAGCCGTCCGGGCCGGGGTGGCCGACGTACTCGAGTCCGAGGGCGTACTGGTCGGTGAAGAAGTAGGGCAGGTGGTCGGCCACCGCACTGCCGCCGGCCAGGTTGGTCGCGGCGACCGTGCCGTGCTTGATCGCGGTGTCCCAGTGCTCGACGCGGAGCCGATGGCCGAGGACCGGGTGGTCGACGTTGGCGACGTCGCCCGCGGCGAACACGCCGGGGGCCGACGTGCGCAGGCCGGCATCGACCAGGATCCCGTTGTCCACGGCGATCCCCGCATCGACGGCCAGGTCGGCGATCGGTGCCACGCCGACGCCGACCACCAGGCGGTCGAAGGTGAACGTGTCTCCGCCGGCCGTCCTGATCGTCGGACCCTCCGAGCCGGTGCCGGATGACCCCGATGACCCGGTGATCTCCTCGACCCGTACGCCGGTGCGCACGTCGACGCCCTTCTCCCGGTGGAGCTGGGCGAACAGCGCACCCACCTCAGGGCCCAAAACGTTCAGCAGCGGCTGTTCCAGTGCCTCCAGCACGACGACCTCGGCTCCGGCCTGACGTGCGGCGCTGGCGACCTCGAGACCGATCCAGCCGCCCCCGATGATCGCGATCCGGGCGCCAGGGACGAGCTGCTCCTTCAACGTGGTCGAGTCCTCGAGGGTGCGCAGGTAGTGGACCGGCGCACCGGAGTCATCGGCCAGTGCGAGCCGGCGCGGGCCAGCGCCGGTCGCCAGGAGCAGGCCCGACCATGCCAGCTCCTCCCCACCCGCGCTCAGGGTCCGGGCGTCCGGATCCACCGAGTCGACCCGGACGCCGGTGCGCAGGTCGACGTCGTGGGCGGCGTACCACCCCTCCTCGTTGACCAGTGCCTTCTCGGCGGGGTCGTTCCCGAGGAGGTAGCCCTTGGACAGCGGCGGACGCTCGTACGGCGCGTGCGGCTCGCCGGCGATCACGACGAGCTCGCCGTCGTACCCCTGGCTACGGAGCTCGCGGACGGCGGTGCCGGTGGCGAGACCGCCACCGACCAGGACGATGGGAGCGCTCATCGCGCACCTCCACTTCTGATGGCTGGGTCACGGGTGAGGGAGAGGAACTCGGCTCGGGTCTTCGGGTCGTCGCGCAGCCGGCCGTGGAGGGCGGCGGTGACCGTGCGTGCGCCGTCGGCGCGGGCGCCACGCATGCTCATGCACGTGTGCTCCGCCTCGATCACGACACCGACGCCTTTGGGTTCCAGGCGTTCGGTGAGGTGCTCGGCGATCTCCATCGTGAGGCGCTCCTGGGTCTGCGCACGACGCGCGAAGAAGTCCACGGTACGCGCGAACTTCGACAGCCCGAGGATCCGGTCCCCCGGCAGGTACCCGACGTGGGCGACGCCGGTGAAGGGGAGCAGATGGTGCTCGCACAGCGAGTGGACCGGGATGTCGGAGACCAGGACCAGCTCGTCGTACCCCGCGGAGTTCGTGAACGTCGTCGAGTCGAACTCAGGAGGGGTCAGCATCTCGGCGTACGCGTGCACGAGTCGGCGGGGCGTCTCGAACATGTCCTCGGAGTCGATGGGCAGCCCGAGTGCCGCCAGCATCTCGGTGGCCGCCTTCTCGGCCGCCGCCAGGTCGACCGGCACGCCGGGGTGGGTGATCCGGGGGCGCCACCGAGCTTCTGCGACCGCCTCGACCATGAGGTCTCCTTCTGGACGTGATTCTCTAACAGTGACTAATATGTCTGTTAGAACGTGGGTGCGTCAAGCGGAAGGTGGCGACGGTGGACGACTTCTCGGCGATCGGCGCGTTGTCCGACCCGCTGCGCCGCCGGCTCTACGCCTTGGTGGCCGGCCGCGACGACGGGGTCGGACGTGAGGAGGCCGCGCGGGAGGTCGGCGTCCCGGTGCACACCGCCCGCTTCCACCTCGACAAGCTGGTCGAGGAAGGGCTGCTCTCCGTCGACCACCGCCGGCTCAGCGGGCGCAGCGGCCCGGGTGCCGGCCGGCCTGCGAAGGTCTATCGCCGCTCCGACGCCGCGGTCGCGGTCTCGCTGCCGCAGCGCGGGTACGACCTGGTCGGCCGGGTGTTCGCCGCCGCGGTCGAGCGGTCCCTCGGCGGCGCGCCGCTCGTGGAGACGCTGGCCGAGGAGGCCGGGGCGGCCGGGCGGCGCGACGGCACGGCGTACGCCGGGAAGGGCGGTGAGCTGGAGCGGTCCGCGGGTGTCCTGGCGGAGCGCGGCTACGAGCCGTCGAGGACCGATGACGCACTCGTGCTGCGCAACTGCCCGTTCGACGCGCTGGCCCGTGAGCACACCGCGCTGGTCTGCGGGATCAACCGCGACTACGTCGAGGGTGTGCTCGACGGGCTCGGGTGCGACCACACGTGCGCGCGGCTGGACCCCGCTCCTGATCGGTGCTGCGTCCGCGTCGAGGCCTCGGTGGATCCGGGTTGAGCCGTGGATCGAGGCTGATCGCCCCCCTGACAGGATGGCCGGCATGGGGATCCGCCGGCTGCCGCTCGCCGTGCCGCCGATGTTGGCGTTGGCGTTGGCGCTGGGCGGGTGCGGGGGCGGGGACGGCGGGCCGTCGCCGGACCCGACAGCCGAGGCGCTCGCGGCCGGACTGTCGTCCGGAGACCTCGCGAAGATCACGTTCGTCGACGCCTCCGCGGGTCAGGTCCAGCGCGACTTCGCCAAGACGGTGGCGGGGCTGGGGGACGTCGAGCCGAAGGTGAGTGTGAGCTCGGTGTCGGAGTCCGGCGACGGGACAGCGAGCGCGACGTTGAGATGGGCATGGCCGATCGGCGGTGGGTGGACGTACTCGAGCGAGGCCCCGCTGCGGGCGTCCGGGTCGACCTGGCGGGTCGAGTGGTCGAACGCGGTGGTCGCGCCTGCCCTGAAGGCGGACGACGTCCTGCACGCCACCACGGTCGGCGCGAAACGCGGCGACCTCGTCGGTCCGGGAGGCGAGGGCCTGGTCACCGACCGCCCCGTGGTGCGTTTCGGGGTCGACCGGGTCAAGATCCCCGCCTCCCAGGCACCGGAGGCGGCCCGGCGGCTGGCGCAGCTGGTCGGCATCGGCATCGCGCCGTACGTCAAACAGGTCAAGGCGGCCGGGCCCAAGGCGTTCGTGCAGGCGATCGCGTTCCGCAAGGACGAGGTTCCCGCGTCGGTGACGTCGCAGTACCCCCACATCAAGGGCGTGGACGCGATCGCCGACCGCGTCCCGCTCGGGATCACCAAGGAGTTCGCGGCACCGATCCTCGGCACCGTCGGCCCCGTGACCGCCGAGATCATCAAGGACAACCCGGGCGTATACACCCCGGGTGACGAGGCCGGTCTGTCCGGCCTCGAGGCGAGGTACGACGAGCAGCTGCGCGGGAAGCCGGGAGTCGTCGTCGAGGCGGAGAGCGCCGACGGGAAGCGACGGACGGTCTTCAAGCGCGCGGCCACGCCGGGCCGACCGTTGCACCTCACGCTTCAGCCGCGGCTGCAGCTGCTCGCCGAGCGCATCCTCGGCGACGTCGGCCCGGCGAGCGCCATCGTCGCGATCCGGCCGTCCACCGGGGCGATCGTGGCTGCGGCCAACGGACCCGGCAACAACGGCTACAACGATGCGACGTACGGCCGGTTCGCGCCGGGCTCGACGTTCAAGACCGTCGGCACGCTTGCGCTGCTGAGGAAGGGCGTCCCGCCGTCGTCACCCGTGGACTGCCCGACCAGCGTGGACGTCGACGGCAAGGTGTTCACCAACGACAGCGAGTACCCACCGGGCGCCAACGGCCGCATCACGCTCGCGACCGCGCTCGCCAACTCGTGCAACACGGCCTACATCAACGAGCGCACGAAGCTCGGCTCGACCGACCTGGTCGATGCCGCCGCCTCGCTGGGCATGGGCGTCGACCACGACCTGGGCTTCCCGGCGTACTTCGGGAACGTCGTGCCGCCGACGTCCGAGACCACCAAGGCAGCCGACATGATCGGACAGGGCGAGATCCTCGCCTCGCCGATGACGATGGCGACGGTGATGGCATCGGTCGTGGCGGGTCACACGGTCGTGCCGCAGCTGGTGACGTCGGTGCACCCGGCCGAGACCCACCCGACCCCCCTGACGGCGTCGCAGGACGCGACGTTGAAGCAGATGCTGCGGGGCGTCGTGCTCCGCGGCACGGGGCTCGGGCTGCGCGATGTCCCCGGGCCGCCGGTGATCGCCAAGACCGGCACCGCGGAGTTCGACCGCGACGGCAAGCGACTGACCCACGCCTGGATGATCGCCGGGCAGGGCGATCTCGCGGTCTGCGCGTTCGTCGACGTCGGCCACACCGGCGCCGGAGTCGCCGGCCCGCTCCTCGAGCAGTTCCTCCGCGGCGCAGGTGAACGGTGATGGGCTGAGCTCCTCTGTGCTCTTCTGTCCCACCAACCCCACCGCGCCCGGAGTCCCGTCGGTTCGTAGGGGTTGCAACGCCTACCAAGCGACGGGATCGCCGGTCGACCGGCGGTCGCGGCGGCAACGGTCGCGCCTCGCCCCTAGCGCTCGCGGGCGGCGACGTTACGGGCGACGTCCTCGGGCATCGGCTCGTAGTGACCGAAGGAGCGGGTGAACGAGCCGGCGCCGTGGGTGGAGGAGCGGAGGTCGACGGCGTACCGGATCAGCTCGGTCTGCGGCACCTCGGCATTGACCACGGTCCGGTCCTCGCCGACCTTGTCGGTGCCGAGCAGGCGCGCACGTCGGGAGGACAGGTCGCTCATCGCCGCACCGACGTGCTCGTCCGGCACGACCACCGCCACGACGTCGTACGGCTCGAGCATCGTCACCGTCGTGGTAGCCGCTGCCTCACGCAGGGCCAGCCCGCCGGCCATCTGGAAGGCCATGTCCGAGGAGTCCACGCTGTGCGCCTTGCCGTCGGTCAGGGTCACCCGGAGGTCGACCATCGGGTACCCGGCGCGCACGCCCCTCTCCATCTGCGCTCGCACCCCCTTCTCGACCGACGGGATGAACTGCCGGGGTACGGCGCCGCCGACCACCTTGTCGACGAACTCGAAGCCCCCGCCCTCCGGCAGCGGCTCGACCTCGATGTGGCAGACGGCGTACTGCCCGTGTCCACCGGACTGCTTCACGTGTCGGCCGAGGCCCTTGCCGGGACCACCGAACGTCTCGCGCAGTGACACCAGGAACGGCTCGGTCTCGACGTGTACGGCGTACCGCTCGGCCAGGCGAGCGATCAGGACGTCGGCGTGCGCCTCGCCCATGCACCACAGCACGAGCTGGTGGGTCTCGGGGTTGTTCTCGACCCGCAGGCTCGGATCCTCGGCCGCGAGACGACCCAGCGCCTGCGAGAGCTTGTCCTCATCGGCCTTGCTCTTCGCGGCGATCGCCACCGGCAGCAGCGGCTCGGGCATCGACCACGGCTTGAGCACCCGCGGCTCGTCGATCGTCGACAGGGTGTCGCCCGTCTCGGCGCGGGTGAGCTTGCCGATCGCGCACAGGTCGCCGGCGACGACCGCGGTGGCGGGCACGTGCTGGCCGCCGAACGGGTAGGACAGTGAGCCGACCTTCTCGTCCTCGTCGTGGTCCTCGTGGCCGTTCATGCCCGAGTCGGAGAAGAACGACGTGAAGTGTCCGGACACGTGGACGGGGTCGTCGGCGGTGAGTGTGCCGGAGAAGACCCGGACCAGGCTGACCCGTCCGACGTACGGGTCGCTCGCGGTCTTCACGACCTCCGCTACCAGCACGCCCTTGGGGTCGCCCTCGATGGTCTCGGCGCTCTTGCCGGCGGGGGTGAACACGTCGGGCGAGGGATGCTCCAGCGGTGACGGGAAGCCGTCGACGGCGAGGTCGAGCAGCTCCGAGCAGCCGACCCCGCTCAACGAGCAGACTGGTACGACGGGGTGGAAGCTCGCCCGGGCCACGGCCTTCTCCAGGTCCTCGGTGAGGGACTCGTGCGAGATCTCCTCGCCGCCGAGGTAGCGGTCCATCAGCGTCTCGTCCTCGGACTCCTCGATGATCCCCTCGATCAGCGCGCCGCGGAGGTCGCCGTGCTCGCCGTCGTCGGTCATCAGGTCGACCAGCCGGGTCACCTCGCCGTCCCCGTCGCGCACGGGCACGTACAGCGGCAGCACCTTGTCGCCGAACGCCGCCTGCGTCGCGGCGAGTACGCCGTCGTAGTCGGCCCGGGCCTGGTCGAGCTTGGTGATCACCACCGCTCGCGGCATCCCGACCTCGGCACACTCGCGCCACAGGGCCGTGGTGGCGTCGTCGACGGCCTCACTGGCGGCGATCACGAACAGGGCGCAGTCGGCCGCGCGGAGCCCGGCGCGCACCTCCCCGACGAAGTCGGCGTACCCGGGCGTGTCGACGAAGTTGATCTTGGTCTCGCGATGGACGACCGGCGCGATGGCCAGTGAGATGGAGCGCTCGTGGGACTTCTCGGAGTCCTCGAAGTCGCAGACGGTGGAGCCTTCCTGGACGGTCCCGGCGCGCGGGATGGCTCCGGCGGAGGCGAGCAGCGTCTCGACGAGGGTCGTCTTCCCCGACCCACCCGGTCCGACCAGCACCACGTTGCGGATCCGGTCCGGGCTGCTCGCCCCGAGATCTTGGCCCGCTGGTCTACGCCCGCCCGCCTTGTCCGCCATGCTCAGCCTCCAGGTCTGTGCCGGCCGGCGGACCAGACTGATGACCCAGACTGATGACCCAGACTGATGACCCAGACGGATGACACTGACCGCCAGTCGAACCGTTGGGGTCCAACCAACTCCTGTCCTGCGAGGAGTTCAAGGGGTACGGCGCATCGGGGCGGCCGACGACATCGCCGAGCGCTCCACGAACCCTGGATCACTGGCCCACAACGGGGCGAGCCCCTCGCAGCATGGGGTCAGCGAGGGGCTCGATATCGTCCGGGTGCATGCTGCCCTGGCCGACGATCCAAGGGTGTCAGAGTCGCGGCGAGCGCGTGAACACTTTCGACAAACTGGGGGCCGGTGACAGGCTGATGACCATGACTGGACTAGACCTCTTGGCGAAGACCGGCGCGCGCGGCCTCTTCATCGGCGGGCAGTGGCGCGAATCCGCGACCGGCGCGAGGTTCGACGTGCACGACCCGGCAGACGAGTCGGTGATCACCGACGTCGCCGACGGCGACCCGAGCGACGCGATGGCGGCGCTCGACGCGGCCGTGGCCGCCCAGGGCGACTGGGCGATGACCGCACCTCGGGAGCGCGGCGAGATCCTGCGGCGCTCGTTCGAGGCGATCATGGACCATGCCGACGAGTTCGCCGAGCTGATCAGTCTGGAGATGGGCAAGACCCTGGCCGAGGCGAAGGGCGAGGTGACGTACGGCGCGGAGTTCTTCCGCTGGTTCGCCGAGGAGGCGGTGCGCATCCACGGTCGCTGGATGCAGGCACCGGCGGGGGGCTCGCGGCTCCTGACGATCCGCAAGCCGGTCGGCCCGTGCCTGTTCATCACGCCGTGGAACTTCCCGTTGGCCATGGGCACCCGCAAGATCGGCCCGGCCGTCGCGGCCGGTTGCACGATGGTGGTCAAGCCGGCCGAGCTCACGCCCTTGTCGATGCTGGCGCTGGCGAACGTCCTCACCGAGGCGGGGCTGCCGCCCGGGGTGCTCAACGTGGTGACCACCAGCGACTCCAAGTCGCTCAGTGCCACGCTGATGGCCGACCCGCGGCTCCGCAAGGTGAGCTTCACCGGCTCGACGCCGGTCGGGAAGGTGCTGGTGCGCCAGTCGGCCGACGAGCTCCAGAGAGTCTCGATGGAGCTCGGCGGCAACGCGCCGTTCATCGTGTTCGAGGACGCCGACGTACCGGCCGCCGTCGACGGCGCGATGATCGCCAAGATGCGGAACATGGGCGAGGCCTGCACCGCGGCCAACCGCTTCCTCGTCCACGAGTCGATCGCTCGCGAGTTCGCCGACCTCCTCGGTCGCCGGATGGGAGCGCTGAAGACCGGCCGCGGTCAGGTCTCTGGCACCGACGTCGGCCCCTTGATCAACGCCGACGCCGTCGAGTCGGTCGGCCGGCTGGTGACCGAGGCCGTCGGCGACGGGGCGGAGCTGGTCACCGGAGGGCAGGCGCCGGAGGGTCCCGGCCACTTCTACGCACCGACCGTGCTGCTCGGGGTCTCCTCGCAAGCACCGATCGTCAACCAGGAGATCTTCGGCCCGGTCGCCCCGATCACGACCTTCAGCACCGACGAGGAGGCGATCGCGATGGCGAACGCGACGGAGTACGGCCTCTCGTCGTACGTCTACACGCGCGACCTCGATCGCACCATCAGGCTGGCCGAGGCGCTCCAGTTCGGCATGGTCGGGGTGAACACCGGCCTGGTCTCCAACCCGGCGGCGCCGTTCGGTGGCGTCAAGGCCAGCGGCTTCGGCCGCGAGGGTGGCTTCGAGGGGATCGAGGAGTACCTCGACACGACGTACGTCGCCATCCCGGGCTGAGGCTGGGCCGGCCCCGAAGGCTCAGAGCACGCTCAACGAGGGGTCTGGCGCGGCTGGGCGAGCGCGTCGGACAGCTCCGTGCGCGAGGTGATCGAGAGCTTGCGCAGGATGTGGGACACGTGCCACTCCACGGACTTCACGCTCACGCCGAGCTCGGCGGCGATCTCGCGGTTGCGCTTGCCGGTGACGACCAGCTGGGCCACCCGGCGTTCGGCCGCGCTGAGCTCGGCCAGGCGGCCCGGCAGCTCGCCGTCCGGGGCCTCGCCGAGGCGCTCGAGCAGCCAGCGGATGCGTGCGAGCAGCGGACTGAGCTCCTCCTGCCGGGCGTACTTCTCGGCGGTGCGGAGCAGGCCGACCGCGCGGCTGGAGTCCTCCGGCTGCAGCAGGAGGATCCAGGCGGCGAGATCGGTGCGGATCTGTGCGTCGAGCCGCGTCGCGGTGATCCCGGCCATGACCTCCAGGGCCTCGTCCAGCAGGGCGACCCGGTCGCTGGTCGGCGCGATCGCGGCCTGGGTGCGCAAGGCGTAGGCGACCGCGTACGCCGTGTCGAGGGCCCGCGCGTCGGCGAGCTCCTGCTCGACCAGGGAGGTCGCGGCGGCGATCTCGCCCCGCCCGGCGATGACGCGCGCGAGCTCGCTGCGCCACGGGAGCCACACGGGTCGTCGGGACACCGAGAGCTCCTCACCGGCGCGCTCGTAGTACGACACCGCCTGGTCGCTCTGTCCGCGGGCGGCCGCGAACTCCCCGAGCCCGAACGACGCGGTCGCACCGACCACACCGCGGATGCGCATCAGGTTGGTCAGGTCGCGGGAGTACGCCGCGGCGCTGCGCAGGTCACCCACGGCGAGCTTGGCGAGCAGGCCGATCAGGGTGAGCGTCGCGTTGGCGGTGTCGTCGAGCTCGTCGCGGCGCGCGCGATCGACCGCCGACATGGCGTCGGCGATGCGGCCCTGCGACAGTGCGTCGCGGGCCTGGTTCACAACACGGGCGGAATCGTCCGCAACTGTCTCGAACATGCTTGAGTCCGCCCCCCTGGGCTCGAGCATGTATAGACGGTAGGGCCTGGCGGACCGCTTGGGGAGGGCCGAGCGATCGATTTAACGAACCGTTGCCTTTGCCAATGTGATCGCCCGGTGGGCTGCGGGCTCGGCGAGGGCCCGGTCGTGGGGCACCAGGCCGACCCGGGTACGCCGGTCGAGCAGGTCGTCGACGTCGTGCGCGCCCTCGTGGGTGACCCCGAAGATCAGCTCGGCGAGAGTCACCGGAACCCCCTCGGCCACTGGCGCGATCAGCTCCTCGAGGTCGAGTCCGGAGGTGCGTCGGGCCGAGGTGAGCACGAGCTGCGCGTCGGCGCCGTACCGGCGGACCAGCCGCGGGCTGGGGAACTCCTCGGTCAGGCGCGCCAGGTCCGGACGCGTGGCGGCGCCCGTCAGCGGCAGCCGGGCGGTGGTGCACGGCCGGGCCTGGAGGCCGGTCCGGCGTACGACGGTGTCCAGTGCGTGCTGCGCCATCCGGCGGTACGTCGTGAGCTTGCCGCCGACGACCGTGACGACACCGCTCGGTGAGGTCAGGACCGCGTGACGCCGGGAGAGGTCCGAGGTGCGTCCGTCCGCCGCGAGCAGCGGCCGCAGCCCCGCGTACGCACCGACGACGTCGTCGCGCGTGATCGGGTGGGCGAGGGCGGCCGAGGTGGTCGCGACGAGGAAGTCGACCTCCGCCTCGCTGGGCTCGGCGACGTCGGGGGCTTGGCCATCCACCGGCACGTCGGTGAGCCCGATCTGCATGGTGCCCTCGGCGTGGGGGATCACGTTGAGGTAGCGGTTGCGCTCGCCGGGCACCGGGAGCGTGAGCGCGACGCGGAGCCCGGGTAAGGAGCCGGCGCGCAGCACGAGATGGGTGCCGCGGCTCGGCCGCAGCACCACCTGGTCGACCAGCTCGCCGGCCCAGACGCCCGTCGCGTTGACGACGGCTCGGGCCGAGACCGCGTGGGACGCGCCGGTCAGCTCGTCGCGGAGCACGGCACTGCGACCTTCGAGGTGGAGGGCGCGGGACCGGGTGCGGATCTGGGCGCCCAGCGCGGCCGCGGTCCGGGCGATGGTGACGACCAGCCGGGCGTCGTCCTCGAGGCGGCCGTCCCACGAGAGGATTCCACCGCGGAGCCCGGGGCCGAGCAGCGGTGCCAGGTGGCGGCTCTCGGTCGCCGTGACCCGTCGCGCACGCGGGAGTGTCTCGGAGGACGTGCGTGCCGCGAACCGGAGCAGGTCGCCGGCACCGATGCCGGCGCGGAGGAACGCCGCGTCGCGTCGCCTGGTGGAGCGGTCGAGCGGGAGCAGCATGGGGAGGGCGCGGGTCAGGTGGGGCGCGGTGACCTCCATCAGGATCCCGCGTTCGACAGCGCTCTCGTGCGCCACGCCGAGCTGGCCGTTGGCGAGATAGCGCAGGCCGCCGTGCACCAGCTTGCTCGACCAGCGCGACGTACCGAACGCGAGGTCGTGCGCATCGACTGCGAGAACGGACAACCCGCGAGCCGCCGCGTCCAGGGCACAGCCGACGCCGGTGACGCCGAGGCCCACGACCAGCACGTCCACCTCGGTCGGCGCATCGGCGAGGCCGGCCCGGATCCAGGTGGCGGTCATCGGGTCACCATGGCGCGCACCAGGTGCTCGAGCTCGCGGTCGAGGTCGCTCTCGGCGACCTCGTCGTCGACCATGGTGTGGGCGCTCAGCACGAAGCCGTGGGAGGCGAGCAGCAGCGCGCGGGCGATCGCCACGGGCTCGCCTACGCGGACGCTGCCGTCGGCCTGCCCCTCGCGCAACCGGCGGACCGTCTGCTCGGCGATCGCCTCCTGGCTCCTTCCCCGCCGGGTCAGCACGTAGGGGAGGAGCAGCTCGGGATCGAGCTCCACGATCCGCAGGAACAGCTCGTTGTCGCGCAGGGCGCGGGCGGTCGCGACGACCTCGGCCACCAGCCGGTCGGCGGCGGTCCCCTTCTCGTCGAGGGTGGCGTCCGCCTCGGCCACCGAGCGAGCCACGACCTGACCCCACTCGCGCGTCATCAGGTCCCCGAGGACCGCCGGCATGTCCGGCCACGCCCGGTAGATCGTCATCCGGCTCACGCCGGCCCGGCGCGCGACCTCGGTGAGCGTCGTACGCCGCCAGCCGACGTCGAGGATGCAGGCGCGCGCGGCATCGAGGTACGTGCCCACCGGATCGGCCGTGTGACGAAGTGACGTCATATGTCACACTGTAACTCATGACCTCGCAGATGCACCCGACCCGTTGGGGAGACCCGGCTCGTGCGGCCGAGCTTCCGGAGGCCACTCGCGAACTGGTGCGGCTGGTGTTCCCGGTGGTCGACCGCACGGTGCCCGACGACGCGGCGGTGGCGCTGCCGGAGCCCGGCCTACCGAACGAGGCCCGCACAGACCTCGTTGCGGTGGTCGGGGCCGAGCACGTGGCCACCGACGACACCTCACGCAGGCTCCGGACCCGGGGCAAGTCGACCACCGACCTGCTGCGCGCGCGGGCCGGGGACCTGTCCGACGCCCCGGACGCGGTCCTGCGTCCCGCAGACGGCGACCAGGTGCAGCGGGTGCTCGAGGTGGCGGCGCGACACCGCGTGGCCGTGGTTCCGTTCGGTGGCGGGACGTCGGTCGTGGGTGGCCTCGTCGCCCGACGCGAGGGGTACGCCGGAGTGGTCAGCCTCGACCTGGGCCGGATGAAGCGCCTGCTCGCCGTGGACCCGGTCTCGATGACCGCGACCCTCGAGCCCGGGCTGCGCGGACCGGAGGCGGAGGCGCTGCTGGCCGGGCACGGCCTGACCCTGGGGCACTTCCCGCAGTCCTTCGAGTACGCGACGGTCGGCGGGTTCGCCGCCACCCGGTCGAGCGGTCAGGCATCGGCAGGGTATGGGCGGTTCGACGACCTCGTCGTCGGGCTCGCGGTCGCGACCCCGGTCGGTCGGGTCGAGCTGGGGCGTGCGCCGGCGAGCGCGGCCGGCCCCGACCTGCGGCAGCTGTTCCTCGGCTCGGAGGGCGCGTTCGGTGTGATCACCGCGGTGACGGTCCGGGTACGAGAGCTGCCGGAGGAGAAGGTCTACGAGGGGTGGCGGTGGTCGTCGTTCGCACGTGGGTGCGAGGCGATGCGCGCCCTTGCCCAGGCGCAGCTGTTGCCCACGGTGCTGCGGCTGTCTGACGAGAACGAGACGGCGCTGAACCTGGCCGACCCCGCGTCCGTGGGTGGCTCGTCCTCGGGCGGGTGCCTGATGGTCGTGGGCTTCGAAGGGAGGACGGCCGCGGTGGCGGCCCGCAGGGCCGAGGTCTCGACGATGCTGGCCGACCTGGGGGGAGAGCCCGGGGGCGAGAAGCCCGGCTCGTCCTGGGCCGCCGGGCGCTTCCACGCGCCGTACCTGCGCGACTCGATGCTCGACGCCGGAGTGCTGGTCGAGACTGTCGAGACGGCGACGTACTGGTCACGCCTGCGCACGACGTACGACGCGGTCCGTACGGCGCTCACGGGGGCGCTCGGCGACCCTGCGCTCGTGCTGTGTCACGTGTCGCACGTCTACGAGACCGGCGCCTCGCTCTACTTCACCGTCGCCGCCCCCGAGGGCGATGACCCGCTCGGCAGATGGGCGACGGCGAAGGGTGCCGCCATGAGCGCCGTCGTCGTCTCCGGCGCGACCATCAGCCACCACCACGGGGTCGGGACCGATCACCGGCAGTGGCTGGGCGACGAGGTCGGCGCGGTCGGGCTTTCGGTGCTGCGTGCGGTCAAGGACAGCGTGGATCCGGGGCGGATCATGAACCCCGGGGTACTGGTCCCCTGATGCTCACACCGGGTCACCCGGCGAAGGACCAGACCAGGAGCTGGGTGAGGGCGCCGGCGGTCAGCACGATCTCGCGTTCCCCCGTGATCTCGAAGGCGTCACCGGCGGCGAGGGGCTCGGTGAGGCTCGACCTCGTGAGCGCCCCGGTCGCCAGGAAGACGTAGCGCAGCGGCGCTTCGGGGACGGTCACGCTGCGGCCGCCGGGAACCTCGGCGATTCGGAGGGCGGCGCCGGGGATGCCGAGCGCCTGCTGATCGGCGACCACCCCCAGGTCTCGTCCGCCGAGGTCGGGTGTCGTCGTACGGCGGCTCGGCCGGCCGCCCGGATCGCCCGGACGAAGCCAGGCCTGGACGAAACGGGTGACCCCGCCCGCGGAGCGCTCGGCGTGGGTGATGCCGGAGCCGGACCGGGTGATGGCGAGCTCGCCGGCCGACTGCGTGACGCAACCGCTTGCGTCCTCGTGCTCGAGGGCGCCCGAGACGACCCATGTGACGAGCACCACATCGCGGTGGTCGTGTGCGTCGTACCCAGCCCCCGACCCCAGGAGGTCGTCGTTGAAGGCGAACATCGGACCGAACGACACTCGTTGCGGGTCGTACGACGACCCGAACGAGAACGAGTGACGGGTCTGTCGTCCCGCCTCGCGAGTCACGAACCGATCCAATCCCCTTCGAACCACTACGGTCACGGACACAATGATCCCCGTGGCCCACCCTCTGCTTCCGCCGGGCTTCCGCTTCGGCGCCAGCACCGCGTCGTACCAGATAGAGGGCGGAGCGGACGAGGACGGCAAGGGCCCGAGCATCTGGGACACCTTCAGTCACGAGCCCGGCAAGATCGTGGACGGCTCGACCGGCGACGTCGCCTGTGACCACTACCACCGTCTCGACGAGGACCTCGACCTCATGCAGCGGCTCGGGCTGGGCGGGTACCGCTTCTCGATCTCCTGGCCCCGGGTGCTGCCGACCGGCTCGGGGCAGCCGAACGAGGCGGGGCTCGACTTCTACGAGCGTCTGGTCGACGGGCTCCTGATGCGCGACATCCAGCCGATGGCCACGCTCTACCACTGGGACCTGCCGCAGAAGCTCGAGGACGCCGGCGGCTGGTTGAACCGCGACACCGTCGACCGGTTCGCGGAGTACGCCGCGTTGGTCGGCGAGCGGTTGTCCGATCGCATCGAGGACTGGATCCCCGTCAACGAGCCGAACGTCGTCACCATGCTGGGATACGGCAACGGCACTCACGCGCCCGGCAAGGCCCTGATGTTCGACGCCCTGCCGGTCGCCCACCACCTGCTCCTCGCGCACGGCCGCGGGGCCATCGCCCTGCGCGCGGTGGGCGCCTCGAGCATCGGCTGCGCGAACAACCACGCGCCGATGTGGCCGGCCAGCGACGACGAGGCCGACGTCGGCGCCTCCAAGCTGTTCGATGCGCTCTGGAACGGGATGTTCTCCGAGCCGATGCTCTTCGGCCGCTACCCCTTGGACCTCGCGCCCCTGGTCGCGCCTGTCATCAAGGCCGGAGACATGGCCACGATTCGTCAGCCGCTCGACTTCTACGGCGTGAACTACTACAGCCCGATGCGCATCGCGGCTGCGGACGAGGACGCGCCGACACCGTGGGAGCCGCTGGAGATCGTCGGCTACCCGACCACCGACTTCGGGTGGCCGGTCGTACCCGACGCGTTGCGCGAGTGGCTGATCACCCTGCGGGCCCGCTATCGCGCGGCGCTGCCGCCGATCATCATCACCGAGTCGGGCTGCTCGTACGCCGCGGCGCCCGACGCGGACGGTGTCGTCGACGACCAGGCGCGCATCGACTACCTCGACGCACACCTCCGCGCCGTCGCCGTCGCCGTGCGCGCCGGAGTCGACGTCCGTGGCTACTACACCTGGTCCCTGCTGGACAACTTCGAGTGGGCCGAGGGGTACACCCAGCGCTTCGGTCTGGTCTACGTCGACTACGACACCCAGGCCCGGATCCCGAAGCGTTCCTTCGACTGGTACGCCGAGACGATCAAGTCCCAGCCTCCGGACAACTGAAGGCCAAGCCCTCCTCGAGGAGGGCGAGCGCACCCGGTGCCGAGAGGTCCGACCCGGGAAGGAGGACCTCGAGCCGGATCCGGGCCAGGCACCGCCACGCTGCGTCGAGCTGACCGACGGGGCGGCCCGGGAACGCGTCCTGCAACCCTCGTCGCAGCAGCGGCGCCATTCCTCGCACGCGGTCAGCCATTTCCGGGACGTTGAGTGAGGCCGCCTCCAACTGAGCCCAGGCGGAGATCAGGACCCGATAGCAGTAGTCGTCGGGCGTCGGGAACAAGCCGATGGGGCCACGGATGTACACGTGCTCGATCCCGGCGTCGGAGAGCCATCGACCGATCACCGAGGTACAGATGCACAGCACCTCCGCCTTGTCCCGGTAATGGTTCGTGATCGTCCCCGGGGCCATGCGGGCGTGCCGGGCCAAGGCCCGGAAGGTCACGCCGCCCAGTCCATGCTCGCTGGCGAGGACGGCGGTGCTCCACGCAAGGTCCTGGGCCAGGCCCACGGGCATCGGCACCTGCCACTGGTCTCCAGCCCACATGGGTCCAGGCCACCACAGATGGCCGCGGCTTCGTGGATCTCATCCACAGGCCCAGCCCCGGGGCGGGGGACTGATTCTGATTTGCGCGGACGTCCGCGCAAATCAAAATCACACCCCTCGAGGGGCTCGCCCGTGTCGGGCCCTTGTCAGGCCCTTGTCAGGCCCTTGTCAGAAGCTGTCTAGCGACGCCCCAGAGCCCTGGCAGTCCAGCCGGCCGACCGCCATGCGTCGAGGTCCAGCGCGTTGCGGCCGTCGAACAGCCGAGGCTGCGCGACGACCCCGTCGAGGTCGGAAGGAGTGATCGACCGGAACTCGGGCCACTCGGTCAGATGGAGCACCAGGTCGGCGCCGCGGCAGGCGTCCACGGCGGAGTCGGCGTACGACAGGGTCGGGAAGACGCGGCGGGCGGTGTCGTTCGCACGCGGGTCGTACACCTGTACCTGCGCGCCGCTCAGGTGCAGCTGGCCGCTGGCCCAGAGGGCGGGCGAGTCGCGCACGTCGTCGCTGTCGGGTTTGAACGCAGCACCCCACACCGCGATCCGTGCTCCGATGAGGGTGCCACCGACCATCGCCGTGGCGACGTGTACGACGCGCTCGCGCTGGCGCTGGTTCACGCCGTCGATGTGCCGCAGAAAGGTCATCGCGTCCTCGACGCCGAGCTGTCCGGCGCGGTGGACGAACGCACGGATGTCCTTGGGCAGACACCCTCCGCCGAACCCGATGCCCGCGTTGAGGAAGCGGCGGCCGATGCGGGCGTCGTGCCCGAGCGCGTCGGCGAGGTCGACGACGTCCGCGCCGGTCACCTCGCACACCTCGGCCATCGCGTTGATGAAGGAGATCTTCGTGGCCAGGAAGGCGTTGGCCGCCACCTTCACCAGCTCGGCGGTCGCGTAGTCGGTGACCACGACCGGCGCGCCCTGGTCGATCATCGGCGCGTAGAAGTCCCTCAGCAGCTTCTCGGTGCGGCCGTCCTGGAGGCCGATCACGATGCGGTCGGGGTGCAGGGTGTCCTGGACGGCGAAGCCCTCGCGGAGGAACTCCGGGTTCCAGGCGAGCATCGCCTCGGCGCCGGCCGGGGCCAGCTCGGCGAGGCGCGACGCCATCCGCTCGGCGGTCCCCACCGGCACGGTGGACTTGCCGACGACCACCGCCGGCCGGTCCAGGTACGGCGCGAGCCCGGCGATCGCGTTCTCCACCTGGCTCACGTCCGCGGCCATGCTCTCGGGTTGCTGGGGCGTGCCGACGCAGAGGAAGTGGAGGTCACCGAACGCCGAGACCTCGGCGTACGAGTCGGTGAACCGCAGCCGTCCCGATGCCACGCTGCGCTGGAGCAGGTCCTCCAGATGGGGTTCGTAGAAGGGGACCTCCCCCCGAGCGAGGGCCTCCCGCTTGGCCGGGTCGATCTCCATGCCCAGCACCTCGTGACCGAGGTCGGCCATCGCAGCGGCATGCGTGGCTCCGAGGTACCCACATCCGATGACGGTGATCCGCATGGCCGGAGTCTAGAGACGGGCCACCTCCCGCGACTTGCCCAAGATACCCCCAGGGGGTAAAACGGACGACATGACCGAGAGCTGGCGGATGGCGATCACCGCGACCCGGCACTGCCTGACCGGCTGTGCCATCGGCGAGGTCCTCGGCATGGTCCTGAGCTCGTGGTGGAGCTGGGGCAACACCGCGAGCATCGCGCTGTCGGTCGCGCTGGCATTCCTGTTCGGCTACCTGCTCACCTACTCCGGCGTCCGTCGCGCCGGTGCCGACAGCAGGACCGCGGTCCGTGCCGCGTTGGCGAGCGACACCGTCTCGATCTTCACCATGGAGATCGTCGACAACCTCTTCATCCTGGTCGTTCCCGGGGCGATGGCGGCCGGCCTCGGCACCACCCTGTTCTGGTGGTCGCTGGCGATCTCGCTGGCGATCGCCTTCGTCGCTGCGGTCCCGGTCAACCACTGGCTGATGGAGCGCGGCAAGGGCCATGCGGTCGTGCACGCGTTCCATGAGGAGCACACGCACCATCGGTGAGCCGCCCCGGCCGTTACCATTCCCGCCATGCGCACGCCTCGAACGGCTGCCGTCCTCGTACCGCTCATGCTCCTCGCGCTCGGGTGCGCGCCGCAGGACAGCTCGACGGCCACCGACACCAACGCCAGCTCCGCTGCCAACCAGACCCCCGCCGAGTGCGCCCAGGGCAAGACCCTGAAGTCCGGGGCCCTGACCGTCGCGACGGACTCCCCGGCCTACGACCCGTGGTTCACCCACAACAAGCCGTCGAACGGCAAGGGCTACGAGTCCGCGGTGGCCTACGCCGTCGCCCAGCAGCTCGGCTTCGACAGGTCGGCGGTGACGTGGGTCAAGGAGCCGTTCAACAAGTCCTACGCACCCGGCGACAAGAACTTCGACTTCGACATCAACCAGATCTCGATCACCCCGGCCCGGGCCAAGGTGGTCACGTTCTCCGACGGCTACTACACGGCGGCCCAGGCGCTGATCGCGCTCAAGGACTCACCCGCCGCCAGGGCCACGACGCTGGCCGACCTCAAGGGTTTCAAGCTCGGGGCCCAGACCGGAACGACGTCGCTGACCGCCATCCGCGAGGACATCCAGCCGTCGTCGCAGCCACTGGTCTTCGACGACACCAACGTCGCCAAGCAGGCGCTGCTGAACCACCAGGTCGACGGGATCGTCGCCGACCTCCCGACGGCGTTCTACATCACCGCGGTGCAGATCCCGAACTCGACGATCGTCGGTCAGTTCCAGCAGCAGAGCGGCAGCCCGGAGCAGTTCGGAATGCTGTTCGGGAAGGACAACCCGTTGGTCGGCTGCGTGAACCAGGCGCTGGCGAACCTCAAGAGTGACGGCACGCTCGACGCGATCGAGAAGAAGTGGCTCAGCCAGACCGTGAACGTGCCCGTCCTGAAGTGATCCCGGAGCAGACCGACGGGGAGGACGCCTGGCGACCGAGTTCCCGGGAGCTCGAGCGCCGCGACGTACGCCGGTCCCTGCGGCGGCGTTCGCTCGCCGTGGCCACGGTCGCGACAGTCGTCTTCTTCGTCGCGGTCTGGGTGGTCACGGTGTCCTCGCCCGGCTGGCCGACCGTCGAGGCGACGTTCTTCTCCGGGCACGACGCGAGGGCGGCGATGCCGTCGATCTGGCACGCCTTCTGGCGCTACAACGTCCTGCTCTTCCTCCTCGGGGAGGCGCTCATCCTGGTGCTCGCCATGGTCGTCGCGCTGGTGCGTCAGTCCCGGACGCCGCTGTTGCTCCCGCTCCGGATCGTCGCGATCGTCTACACCGACCTGTTCCGCGGGATCCCCACGATCCTGCTGGTCTTCATGCTCGCCTTCGGGATGCCGGCGCTGAACCTGCAGGGGATCACGAACTCCCTGTTCTTCTGGGGCCTGGTCGCCCTGGTGCTGTCCTACGGCGCCTACGTGGCCGAGGTCATCCGGTCCGGCATCGAGTCGGTCCATCCGTCGCAGATCGCAAGCGCGGACGCCCTCGGGCTGACCCGCTTCCAGGCCATGAGGTACGTCGTGGTCCCGCAGGGTGTGCGTCGGGTGATCCCGCCGCTGCTCAACGACTTCGTGAGCCTGCAGAAGGACACCGCCCTGGTGGGCGCGGCCGGCCTGTTCGACGCGATGTTCGCCGCCCGTGACTACGCGAACTTCTACTTCAACTTCACGCCGTACACGGTGGTGGCCGGCTACTTCATCGTGCTCACGATCCCGCTGGCGCGGCTCACCGACCACCTCCAGCACCGGGCGATGGAGCGCGAGAGGCAGGGCGCGCGATGAGCCGGGACGCCGCCCTGCCGGATGCCTCTGCGCTGCTGGAGGTCAGGGACCTGCGCAAGTCGTACGGCGACAACGTCGTCCTGCGCGACATCGACCTGACCGTCCAGCCGCACGACGTGATCTGCCTGATCGGCTCGTCGGGTTCCGGCAAGTCGACCCTCCTGCGCTGCCTGAACCTGCTCGAGGAGATCGACGACGGCGTGATCTCGTTCGCGGGTCGCGAGATCTCCGACCCGCGGATCGACCGGCGCGAGGTACGCCGCCACATCGGCATGGTCTTCCAGTCCTACAACCTCTTCCCCCACCTGACCGTGCTCGACAACTGCACCCTCGCACCGCGCCGGGTCCACGGCGTACCCAAGGCGGAGGCGGAGGAGCGGGCCCGCGACCTACTGGCGCGTTTCGGGTTGGCCGACCAGGCCGAGAAGCATCCGGACCGGATGTCCGGCGGTCAGCAGCAACGGGCAGCGCTGGTGCGCGCGCTGTGCACCCGGCCCACCCTCCTGCTGCTCGACGAGATCACGGCGGCGCTCGACCCGGAGCTGGTGGGGGAGGTGCTGACGATCGTGCGCGAGCTGGCCGAGCAGGGGACGACCATGATCCTGGCCACCCACGAGATGGCCTTCGCCCGTGACATCGCCACCACGGTCTGCTTCCTCGACGAGGGACGGATCCTCGAGCACGGACCGCCTGCCGAGATCCTCAGCAGCCCCCGGGAGGAGCGGACCCGCCGGTTCCTGGCCCGGGTGCTCCCCCAGACGTGAGCCTCAGGCTGAGCCAGGCATGATCATGGGCATGCATCTCGGCCAGGGCACCGGACCGCTCCGTGGGGTGAAGGTCGTGGAGCTGGCCGGCATCGGACCCGGCCCGCACGCCTGCATGATCCTGGCCGACCTCGGCGCCGACGTGATCCGGATCGACCGGCCCGGCGGCCAGGCGCTGACCGGTGGGAGCCACGACCTGCTCAACCGCGGGCGTCCCAGCGTCGTGCTCGACCTCAAGCACCCGGACGCCGTCGCCACCGTGCTCGAGCTCGTCGTGTCGGCCGACGTGCTCGTCGAGGGACTGCGTCCGGGTACGACTGAGCGACTCGGCCTCGGCCCGGACGACTGCCACGCACGCAACCCGGGCCTCGTCTACGGCCGGATGACGGGCTGGGGCCAGGAGGGTCCGCTCGCCCGCACCGCCGGCCACGACCTCGGCTACATCGCGATCACCGGCGCCCTGTTCGGCCTCGGGCAGGACCCGAGCCGGCCGCACTTCCCGACGAACCTGGTCGGCGACTTCGGCGGGGGGTCGACGTACCTCGTGATCGGGATCCTGGCCGCGCTCCTCGAGTCGCGGCTCTCCGGCGAGGGGCAGGTCGTCGACGCCGCGATCGTCGACGGCACCGCCCACCTCAACGCGATGACCGCGGCCTTCCTCGCCGGTGGTCTGCTCCGCGAACGGCGGGCGAGCAACCTGCTGGACGGCGGAGCGCCGTACTACGACCTCTACGAGACGGCCGACGGCCGGCACCTCGCCATCGGTGCGCTCGAGCCGCAGTTCTACGACGCGCTGGTGGCGGGGCTCGGCATCTCCGACACCGCACCTGACCGCGACGAACCCGCCAACCACGACGAGCTGCGCCGTCTGATCACCGACGCCGTGCGCGCCCGGACCCAGGCCGAGTGGGTCGAGGTCTTCGACGGCACCGACGCCTGCGTCGCACCGGTCCTGCCGATGACCGAGGCGTTCCGCCACCCGCACCTGAGGGCACGCGGGACCTTCGTCGAGCGTGACGGCACGACCGAACCGGCCCCCGCTCCGCGCTTCTCGCGCACGTCCCCGACGCTGACCACGCCGCCTCCGGCCCGGCCCGGCCAGGACACGCGCGAGGCGCTGACCGCGTGGGGCGTCGAGGACGTCGAGCGACTGATCCACGCCGGCGCGGCGGTGCAGGCCGAGTGACCGAGACGACGGGAGGACACGTCGACGTGCTGATCATCGGCGCGGGGCTCTCCGGCATCGGCTCAGCGGCCCACCTGACCCGCGAGCTCCCACACACGACGTACCTCGTGCTCGAGGCCCGCGAGGTCAGTGGCGGCACCTGGGACCTCTTCCGCTATCCCGGCGTCCGCTCCGACTCGGACATGTACACGATGGGATACCGCTTCCGACCCTGGCGGCACGACGAGGCGCTCGGGTCGGGGGAGCGGATCCTGGAGTACGTGCGCGAGACCGCGCAGGAGTACGACGTGGAGCCGCGCATCCGCTACTCCCACCGCGTCGTCCGGGTGTGCTGGGACTCCGACGCCGCGCTATGGACCGTCGAGGCCGAGCACGACGGGGAGACGGTCACCTTCAACGCCCGCCTGCTGTGGTCGTGTCGCGGCTACTACGACTACGAGCGCGGGCACGAGCCGGAGTTCGCGGGTGCCGACGACTTCGCCGGCACGATCGTCCACCCGCAGCACTGGCCGGCCGATCTCGACTATGCCGGGAAGGACGTCGTCGTCATCGGCAGTGGTGCGACGGCCGTGACCCTCGTTCCGGCGATGGCAGGTCACGCGGCTCACGTGACGATGCTGCAGCGGTCGCCGTCGTACATCCTGAGCCTGCCGCGGCGTGACCCCTTCGTCGCCCGCGCGCGGCGCTGGCTGCCGGCGGGGGTG
>JAICSC010000159.1 GCA_025937085.1 Nocardioides sp. | reverse complement strand
TTCTCTGGTCGCCGGCTCCGCCGGTTCCGACGACTGGCGGGCGCTGGTGTCGCGACGTCGGCATCTCCCGGCGAGGTGGCGGCGTACCTCGTCCTCCCGGCGCGGCTGGCCCGGCTCGTCACCCGCCGTCGCCCGGTGGCCCTCCAGGTGCCACACCGACGCGGTCCCCTCGAGGTCGCCTCCGGGCGCCTGGTACGCCGCGCCCACACCGCGGGAGTGGCGGTTCACGTCTGGACCGTCGACGACCCGGACGAGATGCGGCTCCTGCTCGACCGTGGTGTCGACGGGCTGATGACCGACCGCACCGACATACTCGCCGACGTGCTGCGAGAGCGCGGGTTGTGGCCGGACCGCCCGGACCACGTACGGGAGGGTGCGTGACGGAGCGAGACATCGCCGACCTGGAGCCGCTGCGGCGGTCGAAGGAGCAGAAGGCCTGGAACTGGTACGACTGGGCCAACTCGGCGTACTACACGACCGTCCTGAGCGTCCTGTTCGCGCCGTTCATGATCACCGTCGCCGGGCGGGCCGCCGGCTGCGGGAACTCTGCCGACGACACCTGCGACAAGACCGTTGACGTGCTCGGCCTGCACCTGGCAGCCGGGTCGCTGCCCTTCTACCTGACCAGCTTCGCCACGATCTCCAGCGCGTTCCTGCTACCGGTGGTGGGAGCCCTGGTCGACCGGTCGTCCCGCAAACGGGTGCACATGGCGGGGTTCGCGTGGTCCGGCTCGTGCTTCGCAGCGCTGCTGTTCCTGATGCACGGCAGCCAGTGGCAGCTCGCGGCCGTCGCGGTCGTGATGAGCAGCATCCTCGGCGGCTGCTCCCTGGTGAGCTACTACGCGATCCTGGTCGACATCTCCACCGAGGAGGAACGCGACCGGGTCTCCTCCCGGGGCTGGGCGTGGGGCTACCTGGGCGGCGGCCTGCTGCTGGCCGTGAACCTCGTCATGGTGCTCGCCCACGACGCCCTCGGGCTCGAGAAGGAGCTGGCCGTCCGGCTCTCGCTGCTGTCGGCGGCCCTGTGGTGGGCGGGGTTCACCCTCATCCCCTTCCTGCGGCTGCGCGACCACCCCGCTCAGGACGTCGTCTCCGAGGCCGGCGGCCTGCTGAGCCGGTCGTTCGGACAGCTGTTCACGACGCTGCGCGAGATGCGGCGGTTCCCGATGACACTGACGTTCCTGCTCGCCTTCCTCTTCTACAACGACGGCATCCAGACCGTGGTCGGCGTCGCCTCGACGTACGGCTCCAAGCAGCTCGGCTTCGGGGACAGCGTGCTGATCGCGACCATCCTGCTGATCCAGTTCGTCGCGTTCGGCGGCGCCCTGCTGTTCGGACGGCTGGCCGCGACGTACGGCGCGTACCGCTGCATCCTGTGGGGCACCTACGCCTGGATGGCGATCGTGGTGCTGGCGATGTTCCTGCCGCGCAAGAACGTCGCCACCTTCCTGCTGGCCGGCGTCGCCATCGCGATCGTGCTGGGCGGCACCCAGGCGCTGTCCCGGTCCTTCTTCAGCCTGCTGATCCCCCGGGGCCGCGAGGGCGAGTACTTCGCCCTCTACAACGCCTGCGAGCGCGGGACGTCGTGGTTCGGGACGTTCCTGTTCGGGGTGGTCTTCCAGATCGCCGGCTCCTACCGGCCGGCCATCGTCGCTCTCATCGTGTTCTTCGTGCTGGGGGCGGTGTTCCTGCTGCGGCTCGACGCGCGGCGCGGGATCGCGGAGGCGGGCAACACGGTCCCGAGCGTGGTCTGACCGCTTGTGCGCTCGTGAGCCACCCCTCGGATCGGACCTCTCGGATCGGACCCCTCGGATCGGACCCCTCGGATCGGACAGAGTCGGGATCGAACGAATGTGACGCGCTCGACGTCTTGCTAGTGGAACACCCGGCGATCGGCGTACGTTGAGCAAGACAAGTAAATCCGTGGAGTGTGCACATCACGAACACGGGGTACGGGCGTCTTGTTGATGTACGCCTCGGGAGCGTACCGGGGGCTATCACGCTGGAGGTGAACCTTCATGGCAGAGCGCACACTTCGTGGCGCGCGGCTGGGAGGACAGAGTTTCGAGGACGAGCGCGGCATCGAGTTCGCCGCTCGTCAACAGTGCGGCTACCGCTGCGTCAATGGTCACGAGTTCGAGGTGACCATGTCGGTGGAGGCCGAGGTACCGGCGGTGTGGGAGTGCCCACGCTGCGGGGCCGAGGCGCTCAGCACGTCGGGCATCCGGCCCGAGGAGAAGGCGGAGAAGCCGGCCCGCACGCACTGGGACATGCTGCTCGAGCGGCGTTCGGAGAAGGAGCTCGAGGACATCCTCAAGGAGCGCCTCGAGCTGCTGCGCGACGGTGAGATCGGCCCGGCCCACCTGCACCGCGCCAACGCCAAGCGCCGGGTCAAGTCGAAGGCGTGAGCGAGGACGTTCCGCGCGTCATCGATCGTCGTCGATGACCTCGCCCCGGACGACCGGTCCCTGCGGCCCGCCTCCAGGGCGGCGCACCTCGACCAGGCGCCGGGCGACGACACGGGTCAGCAGCCGTCGCGCCAGCGGCCGGGTGAACGGAAGGATCAGCACGATCCCGAAGGCGTCGGTGACGAAGCCCGGGCTCAGCATCAGCGTCCCGCCGATCAGGATCAGTGCACCGTCCGCCAGCTCGGCGGCCGGCATCCGGCCCGACTGGATCGTCGTCGTCAGCGCCTGCCAGGCTCGTCGGCCCTCGTGCTTGATCAGCCAGCTGCCGAAGATGCTGTCGGCGATCAGCAGCAGGATCGTCCACCAGGCGCCGATCACCTGACCGACCTGGATGATCACGTAGATCTCCAGGATCGGCACCACGATGAACGCCGTGATCAACAGCCACCACGGGAACCGCCGGCGGCGGCTCCGACGAGGTCCGAACACCGGCGAGCTCATCGCCCGCCCCGGCGTGCCTTCAGCTGCTCCATCCGCTCTCGGAGGCCCCAGGCCGTGACCCGGCGCAGCGACTCCAGGGCGACCTGGCCGCTCATCTTCGAGTCGCCCATCACGCGTTCGACGAACTCGATCGGCACCTCCCGCACCCGCAGGCCGAGCCGCAGGCACCGGGTGACCAGGTCGGTCTGGAACACGTAACCGGTGCTCTCCACGGACGCCAGGTCGATCGACTCCAGTGCCGTACGGCGGAACAGGCGATATCCCGCAGTCGCGTCGCGCACCTTCAGCCCGAGCAGGAGCCGGACGTACAGGTTGCCCCCACGCGAGAGGAGCTCGCGCCGGAACGGCCAGTTCACGACGCTGCCGCCCGGGACCCATCGCGCGCCGATCACGAGGTCCGCCTCGTGGAGGGCGTCGAGCAGGATCTGGAGCTGCTCGGGCTGGTGGGATCCGTCGGCGTCCATCTCGCCGATCACGTCGTAGCCCTCGTCGAGGGCGACCCGGAAGCCGTGCTTGTACGCCGCGCCCAGGCCGCCCTTCCCCGCGCGGTGAACCACGTGGACGGCGTCATCGGCCGCAGCCAGCTCCTCGGCGACCTTGCCGGTGCCGTCAGGCGAGTTGTCATCCACCACGAGCACGTCCACGTCGGGCTGGGCCTCACGCAGGCGCCCCACGATCCAGGCCAGGTTGTCGGCCTCGTTGTAGGTCGGCATGACCATGACGACCCGCCCCAACGGCGCCGCGGCAGCGGGTTGGTCGATCGTCATGCGTGGATCCTGTCGGTCGGGCCGGGCACGGTCCTGTCGGACCTGGTGGCCGGGCGTGCGCCGGCCGGATCGGCCCTCCGGGCGCGGCGCGTCCGACGATACTGACCCCAGGCCAGCAGCCACCCCAGAACCACCAGACCCACGCAGACCCGGCCCGACCAGGACCCGATCCGGACCGCCGGCGTCACGGCGTCGTAGAGCCCGACCCTGCTGTCGACGTACTCCTCGCTGCGGCTGGGTACCGAGGCGACCACGGATCCGTCAGGAGCGATCACGCCGGTGACGCCGTTGATCGCCGCGACCACGACGTACCGATGGGCCTCGATGGCCCGCAGCCGGCTGATCGCGAACTGCTGCTCGATCTGGTCGGTGTGGATGAACATCGCGTTGCTGGTCTGCACGACGACCAGCTGGCCGCCGCGGGAGAGCTGGGCGTACAGGCCGTCGTCGTAGGCGACGTCGAAGCAGATCGCGTCCGCGACCTTCGTCCCGGCGACCTCGAGCGGCTCGACCCGGGTGCCGCGGACCATGTCGCGCGAGACCTGGTTCAGCTGGGTGAGGTGGTCACCGAAGAGCCAGCGCCAGGGGATGTACTCCCCGAAGGGGACCGGGTGCCACTTGGTGTACCGGTCCCCCGCCCCGGTGACCGGGTCGAAGACGATGCCCTGGTTCAGGACGTGCTTGGGCCCGTCGTCGACCACGACGCCGGCCAGGATCGGGACGCCGACGGAGTGGAGCGCCGCCTCGATGTCGCCCCGCATCTGCTGGTCGTTGAACGGGTCGACGGCCGTGGAGTTCTCCGGCCAGACCACGAAGTCCGGCCTCGCGGCGCGTCCGGCGGCGACGGCAGCGGCCAGTCGGGCGGTCTCGTCGCGGTGCTGCGCGGTGATCTGCCGGAAGTGGGCGAGCACGTCGGTGCCGTTACCTGGGACGTCGCCCTGCACCGCCGCCACGTCGACCTGTCCGGTCTCGTGGGCCGAGTACGGCACCAGCACCGGCACCGATGCCAGCGCCAGCACGCCGGCGACCCCCGCCAACGGGAGCAGGCGTTGTGCGCGGCCACGAGCGGTGTACGCCGCAGCGAGCAGCGCTCCGGTCAGGGCCAGGACCAGGCTCAGCCCGGTGGCTCCGACGAAGGGCAGAGACCCCGCCACCGGCGTGCCGATGACGGCGTACGAGAGGCGGCCCCAGGGCATCCCGCCCGCGGGCCAGGTGCATCGGATCGCCTCCATCGCCACCCAGGCCGCGGCCAGCCAGGCGGGTGACCAGCGGAGCCTGCGCAGGGGTACTGCGGCCGCGCCCAGCACGCCGTACCAGACCGTCTGGGTGAGCGAGAGACCGAGCCACGGCACGGTGCCCACGACGTGCAGCCACCACAGGAGGGTGATCTGGAAGGCACCGCCGAAGACCAGGCCCGGCAGCCAGGCGGTGCGGATCGGCAGCCCGTCGGTGACCACGAAGAACGTCGCGACAGCGACCGGCAGGAGCACGTACACATGGGTCGGCGGGAAGGCCAGGGACAGCGCGATCCCGGCGACGAGAGCCAGGAGGCAGCGCGTCCGCATGAAGAGAAACTAGCCGAGCGGGCGATGGGCGCCTGCGTGAGAGCCCGCATGACCGGAGAGGGGTGCGGCCCTTCGGGCCGACCGGACCACGACTGGGTGTCGCGTTCCCGGAAGTTGTCTAGGGGGACCGCCGCCCTCTCCGGTCTCGCTCTCGTGGGCCGAGAACCGACCTCCGCGAACCGGGTTTCCAGGTGGGCGGACTCCCACTGGGTGTCCCGGCCACTCGGACGTCGGTCTTGCCCCCGAATGCCTGAGCGAGTGTTGCGCACTTTTGGTCATCCGAGACCCTGTTGTCAACCACCCGCTGACCTGCATCGACGTGCGAAGACGCAGGTCAGCCATGGTCGCGGCGCTGCGAGTTCGCGCGCTTTTTACCTTGATTCGCGGCGTGTCCGCCTTCGACACGCCGACCCGGTGAACGGTCGTTAACCGGGCCCCGGCGTGGGTACGACGACCGTCCCGGTCGCCGTGGTGGCCACGAGGGGCGGGTCGAGGACCTCGGCAGCGCCGGGACGTGCCTGCGTCGGCGCCCCTCGGGCCACGATGCTGACCGACAGCTCCAGGACCCGGCTGCGGCTGCCGACCTTCACCAGCTCGCAAACGATCTCGAGCACGTCCCCCGCCCGGACGGGCTCCTTGAACTGGACGTCGGCGTACGACGCGAACAGGCCCTCGTCGCTGTCGGTGACGATGCACATCTCGGTGGCGACGTCGCCGAACAGCTTCAGGCTGTAGGCACCGTCGACGAGGCTGCCGGCGTAGTGGGCGTCGGAGTACGGCACGTAGCGCCGGTGCACGACACGTACCCCTACGTCCTTGCCGTTCCGGGTGGGCATCAGCCGGCCTTCGTCGAGGGCGCACTCGGAGTCGGCGCCAGTCGGTGCACGAGGTACGACGCCACCTCGCCCGGCGTCGTACCACGGCTGAAGACCCGGTCGACGCCGAGGTCGCCTGCCATCGACTCGTCGAAGCGCGGACCTCCCACGATCAGCAGAGGCCGTTCGTCGACCGGGTAGGACTCCCGGAAGGCGGCCGACATCTCACGGGTGTTGAGCAGGTGGGCGTCGCGCTGGGTGACCACCTGTGACACCAGGACGGCGTCCGCCTTCTCCTCACGCGCCCGCTCGACGAGCTCGGGCACGCTGACCTGGGCACCCAGGTTCACGACCTTCAGCTCGCGGTAGTACTCGAGCCCCTTCTCCCCCGCGAAGCCCTTGATGTTGAGGATCGCGTCGATGCCGACCGTGTGGGCGTCGGTGCCGATGCAGCCGCCGACCACGACCAGCCGGCGACGCAGGGAGCGCTTGATCGCGGTGTTCGCGTCCTTGGGGCTCAGCAGCGGGTAGTCGCGCTCGACGACCTCGACCTTGCTCGGGTCGACGAGGTGGTTCACCCGGCCGTAGACGACGAAGAAGGTGTAACCCTCCCCCATCTGCTTGGCGTGCACGACCAGTGCGGGGTCCATCCCCATCTTGTTGGCCAGCTGTACGGCGGCGCCCTCGGCGACCTTGGAGCGCGCGCCTACAGATGACAGGGGCAGGGTGAAGCTCAGCTGCACCATGCCGTCGCCGGTGGTGTCGCCGTACGGGCGGATCGGACCTGCCGCCCCTGTCGAGCCGGTCGGGACCGCGCTCATTTCGCCTCCAGGATCTCGCTGGCCGGGTTCCAGTAGTCGCGCGCCTTCTTCGCCACGCCCTCGAGGCCCTTGCCCTTGTCGGCGGGACGCTTCATCAGGCCGAAGGTGCCGTCGGCGATCGCCTCCAGGAGGGGCGCACCCTGGTTGGCAGAGCCCGGCTCGTCGGCGATCTTCTCCAGCAGGTCGATGGTCTCGGCGAGCACCTGGCGCGCGCGCTGGGCGATGAAGCCCCCGGGCTCGGGCCGGAAGTCCTCGTGGAGGTTGCCGGCGGCGTTCATGACGTAGCGGACGTTCTGCAGGGCGAGGTCGCGGTCCGACAGCCAGGGCGTCACGACCGCCTCGGTCATCATCCCCACGAGCAGGATCCCCTGACCCGTCAGCGCGCCCACCAGGTTGAAGAACCCGTCGAGGAGGTAGCCGCGGAACACGTCGCCGGTCATGTGCCGGGTCGGTGGCATCCACTTCAGCGGGGCGTCGGGGAAGAGGTCGCGGGCGAGCAGCGCGTGGGCGAGCTCCAGTCGGAAGGAGTCGGGGATGTCGGGGTCGATCTCGAAGGCGTGGCCCAGGCCGAGCTGCCAGTCCTCGAGCCCTGCCTCCTTGGCGAAGTACTCGTTGAGCAGCTGGCTCGTGGTGACGGTGTGTGCGGCCTCCACGGCGTCGGCGGTGGTGAGGTAGTTGTCCTCGCCGGTGTTGATGATGATGCCGGCGCGGGCGTGGACCTGGCGGCTGAAGCGCTGGTCGACGAACGTGCGGATCGGGTTGATGTCGCGGAAGAGGATCCCGTACATCGAGTCGTTGAGCATCATGTCGAGCCGCTCGAGGCCGGCCAGGGTCGCGATCTCCGGCATGCACAGGCCCGAGGCGTAGTTGGTGAGCCGGATGTAGCGGCCGAGCTCCTTGGACGTCTCGTCCAGGGCCGCCCGCATGAGGCGGAAGTTCTCCTGCGTGGCGTACGTCCCGGCATACCCCTCGCGGGTGGCGCCCTCGGGGACGTAGTCGAGCAGCGACTGCCCGGTGGAACGGATCACGGCAATGATGTCG
>JAICSC010000209.1 GCA_025937085.1 Nocardioides sp. | reverse complement strand
GGTGCGTGGACCGACGTGGGCCAGCTCGACGCCTGGTGGTGGCCGCAGCTGGCGGACACGACGTACGACGTGGACGCGCGGCCAGGCGGTCGGTTCCGGATCGCCAGCCCGGTGATCGGGGCCACGGTGACGGGGGTCTACACCGAGGTCGATCCGCCGCGGACGCTGGCCTTCACGTGGTGCTGGCAGGACGACGACGAGCCGGAGGCTGTCGTCGAGGACACCGTCGTGGTGACGTTCGAGGCGGAGGGCGACGGGACGTCGGTCACCGTGGCCCACACCTCGACCGCCCACGTGCCCGAGGGCGGGGCCGAGCAGGGCTGGAACGACGTGATGGACCGGCTCGTGGGTGTGGGTCAGTCGATCAGCTCGCGCAGCTGACGGATGGTCGCGGCCGGGTCGTCGCTGGCCGGCAGCACCTGGAGGTTGGTCACGCCGGCCTCGGCGAACGCGGCGATCCGCTCCTTGACGTACGACGCCGGGCCGACCAGGTTGCCGAGCTCGAGCAGCTCGGTCGGCACGACCTTCTCGGCGTCCCGCTTGTTGCCGCCGAGGTAGAGGTCCTGGATCTCCTCGGCCTCCTTCTCGTAGCCGTACCGGACCGCGAGCTCGTTGTAGAAGTTCTTCCCGCGCGCGCCCATGCCGCCGACGTACAGTGCGACCGTCGGCCGGGCGAAGTCGAGCAGCGCCTTGGTCTCGGGACCCTCGCCGATCGCGACCATCCCGCCGGCGCAGATCTCCAGCGGCGCCAGGCCCTCATGCCGCTTGGCCGTCCCGCGCGCCAGCGACCCGCCCCAGACGTCCTGCGCCTTCTCCGGCACGAACAGGAACGGCAGCCAGCCATCGGCGTACTCCGCGACTCCCTCGACGTTCTTGGGGCCGAGCGCCGCGACGTACAACGGGATCGACGGTCGTTCGGGCTTGTTCAGCAGCTTGAGCGGCTTGCCGAGACCGAGGCCCTGATCCTCCGGGAGGGGGAGGGTGAAGATGCCGTCGTGCACGAGCGTCTCGCGACGCAGGCCGCGGCGGAGCAGGTCGATGATCTCGCGCGTCCGGCCGAGCGGCTTGTCGTAGGGGACGCCGTGGAAGCCCTCGATCACCTGCGGTCCGCTGGCGCCGAGCCCGATGATCGCCCGGCCCTGGCTGACGTTGTCGAGGCCGGCCGCGGTCTGGAGAAGGGCTCCCGGGGTGCGCGAGTAGATGTTGAGGATCGCGCTGCCGATCTCGACCCGCTCGGTCTTCGCGGCGAGGTAGCCCATCAGGGTGGGGGAGTCGAAGCCGTACGCCTCGGCCACCCAGATCGTGTCGAGCCCGGCGTCCTCGAGGGCCTTGACCTGGTCGGCGGCCTCGCGTGGGTTGCCGGCGTACATCAGCTGGGTCGAGAGCTTCACGGTCCCGACTGTGACAGAACCACTGTCACGGTCGCAAGGTCAGCCCCGCCCGGAGGCCGGCCAGCATCCGTGCGGTGCGCGGGAGCAGGGTGGCGACCAGGATCGTGAACAGCCTCGCCACGTCAGGAGTCCAGGATCCGATCGAGCATCGCGGCCGTCGTCGGGAGCATCCGCACGTAGCGATACATCTCGTGACCCGGCGACAGCATCCGGTAGCGGCCGTCCGAGACCTCGACGTGGAAGACGTCACCCCATACGTCCCGGGCCACGATCACTCCCGTGTCCGGCGACATCACGCCCTTGTCCTCGAAGTGCCGAGCCGTGGTACGGCGTGCCGCGGAGGTCGCGAGGTCCTGGCGGAGCGCTGCCGTCTGGTGATCGTCGAGCCGGGCGACCAGCCTCCAGTGTGCTTCTGTGCCCTGGCAGACGATGGCCGACGTGGTCCGCTCCGGCACCGCGAGGAGGTAGCCGACGGTGAACGGCTGGTCGCAGGAGAGCGGCGTCCTCGCGCGGACTTCGGGGACCGGTGAGCCGAGCCGCTGGTCGACCAGGGCTCGGAGGTAGGCGAAGAGGACGTCCCGTGTTCCGAGGCGTTCGCTCGAGCCCACCACGAGGCGGGAGCAGCCCGGATCGCTGCTCCCGGTCACGCTCCGGGTGCCCTCGGCGTACCGCAGGACGATGACATACGGCCACCCGCCACCGCCGAGACAAGGGATCCCGGTGGGGTGGTCGATCGCCTCGGCGTTGATCGACCTGACCAGCCGACCGACGCCCTCGGTGAGCACGTCCTCGGGTCTGGCCCACGGGCCGGCCGTCTCGCCGTGCATGCAGAGGAGCGCCGCCGTTGCACCGGGCGGGAGGGTGTCGCTGCCATGGTCGGTCGTGGTTCCCTGGTGTGGTCCAGGGCACCGGAACGGCGCGTGGACGACCGCAGCCCCGGGTGTTGCCGACGATCCTCTCGCGGCCGGCGAGGACGAAGCGTCGCCACAGCCCGCGAGTACGAGCAGCCCCGCCAACCCCGCCACCAGAAGCCGCACCATGGGAGCAGGGTGGGGCCAGGTTCACGTGCGCACAAGCGTCGTGGCCGGATCGTTGTCAGTGGGGGCGGCCCCAGGTTGTCACGCGAGCTCTGGGACGTCATACGAACCGCGAGGCATAGCCGCCGGATCGTATGACGTCCTGGGCACGTCACCGGCCGAGGGCGGCCAGCACCTCGGCCCGCGGGAGCTCGCCGAGCAGCGGACCGGGCACCAACAGCTTGGAGCGACGTACGCCGGAGCCGATCACCGCGGCCTCGATCGCCAGGCAGGCCTCGTCGACGAGGATCCGCCAGCCGGGCGGGAGTCCGACCGGGGTGATCCCGCCGTACTCCATCCCGGACTCCTCGACGGCCCGGTCCATCGGCAGGAAGGAGCACTTGCGGACGTCCAGGGTGCGCTTGACCAGGTTGTTCACGTCGGCCCGCGTGTCGGCCCGGACCAGGCAGGCGGCGACGCGTTCCTCGCCCTCACGCCTGCCCATCACGACGACGCAGTTCGCGCCCAGCTCCATCGCGACGTCGTACCGCTCGCTCATGGCGGCGGTGTCGGCGTACGCCGGGTCGATCTCGACCACGGCCACGTCGGTCGCTCCGGGCCAGTCGCTCAGCGCCTCGAACACCGGTCCGGCGAGCAGCTCGGGGTGGGACAGGGCGGGCAGGGACTCGAGTGACCCGATGCGGGGCAGTGACATGGCGCCACTGTCCCATCCGGGCGCGGGGTCAGTCGCGGGTACCGCGCAGCCGCGGGGAGGCCGCGATCAGGCCGGCCGCGCCGGCGGCAACCCAGGGGATCGGCAGTAGCCAGCGCAGGCCGTGCGTGCCTACGGTGCCGGACTCGATCAGCGCCCAGTTCACGACCATCCCCAGGAAGGCCACGCCGAACACCAGGTGCAGCACGTTGACCGGGTGGCGGCCGGCGGACCAGCTGCGTCGGTCGGTGGTCTGGTCGATCTCGGTGGTCTGGTCGATCTCGGAGTTCGGGTCAGTCATGGCGGGCTCCTCAGTGGCTCGGTCGGGTGTGCACGTCGATGCCTCCGACGTGCAGCTCGGCGTCGATGGTCAGTCGTGGGGCGCCGGGTCCGGCGTAGTGGACGGTGGACACCTCCGTGTCGATGCCGCCGCCGTCATCGCCGAAGGCGTTGATCCCGCCGATACCCGTGACGTGGGTGTCCGCAACGACCGTCACGTCGGCCGGCACCCGGATGTCGAGGTGGCCGACGTTCCCGGTGACGGCGATCTCGCGGCCGTCGAGGCTCTGCGGGTCGCTGACATCGGTGAGGTCGAGCACGAGCTCGCCGACGTCCATCGAGTAGCTGTCGGACACCTGCGCGGAGCTCACCGGGACGACCCTCGTGGTGTGCGGGTCCCAGCGGTCGGCGACCGTCGTCCCGACCGTCACCGCGGCCGCGAGGAGCCCGACCAGGATGATCCCCCCGGCGCGGCCGAAGAACGAGCCGACCAGCAGGAACACCGCGCTCAGGGCGAGCACCGTCGCGGGGTACGCCGACGGCGCGACATCCGCTCCGGCCAGGTCGGCGACGCCGAGGGCGCCGAGCACGACGGCCATCACGGCGAGGGCGAACCAGGACAGTTTCGGGCCCTTCTTGCGCGGGTTGACGGGGCGCGGCTGCTCGGCCTGGGCGTAGGACTGCGCGTACGACTCGGCGTACGACGGGGTCTGCGGCTGGGCGTACGGCGGGACGGCGTACGACGTGGGCGCGGCAGGTGAAGCCTCCCCGGCGGCCGGGTCGGGCGCTCCGTCACCGTGAAGCGGAGGTACGTCGCGCCGGTCACCGCGGTGCGGCAGCTGAGTGGAGATCACGACCGCGGCCGCGACCACCACCACGCAGAGGACGAAGAACCCTCCGTCGCCGCCCCACCATCCGTGCGAGAACAGCAGGATCAGCGCGAGTGCGCCGACGAGCACGAGTGCGACAGCACGGCTGCGACGGTCGAGCTTGATCTTGGCCCAGTCGCTGCCGTCCTCGGGCAGCAGCAGCCAGAGGGCGACGTACAGCAGGAGGCCGACGCCGCCGAAGAAGGTGAGGACCACGAACGCCACCCGCAGGATCAGCGGATCGATGTCGAGATGACGGGCGAGTCCGCCGGCGACGCCGGAGACCTTGCGGTCGGAGCGGCTGCGCCGGATCCGGCCGAGGTCGCGGATGTCGTCCCAGCCCACGCGGGGGCCGGAGTCCGGTGCCGGACCCTGGGGCTGGGTGTCGGGTGGTGTCGTGGTCATGCCATCAACGGTGCGTCACCGGCGCGGCGTACACCATCGGGGGAACCCCTGATCGCGCCCGACCCGCCGCGGCCGCGGCTCAGGGTACGACCGGGGGTCGTCCTCGTGGTTCCTGCCCCGCCCACCTGCGACGATGAACGTGTCATGACCGCCACCGCCCCTGCCTCCGCACAGCACCCGCGTCCGGCGCGCAAGGCCTACCGCGACACCGGCCAGCCGATCATCGGCGGCGTCGCAGCCGGGCTGGCGCGCCACCTCGGGCTGCCCACGGTCTGGGTGCGTGCGGGGTTCCTCGTGCTGTCCGTGCTCGGCGGCAGCGGCATCCTCTTCTACGCCGGCCTGTGGCTGGTCCTGCCCGCACAGCCCTTCGACCACGAGGCGCCCGGCCTCGAGAGCGCCTCCCGCCAGGGCCGGCGGCCGGGTCGCATCCGGCGACTGGCCGACTCCGGGCCGGCGGTGGCGCTGGTGGCGCTCGGGGTCGGCCTGGTGTTCGTCGTCGAGGCGATCTTCGGCAACGGCGTCGTCATCTGGGCGCTGGTGCTCGCACTGCTCGGCTTCGGGCTGCTGTGGCGGCAGGCCGACGAGGCGCAACGGTCCAGGTGGCTGGACCAGTCCGAGAAGCTGAACCCGGTCCGCGCCGTGTTCGGCGGCGGCGGGTGGGCGGCGTACCTGCGCGTGGCCGCGGGCCTGGTGCTGATCGTGAGCGCGATGGCCCTGTTCGCCGTCCGCCACGGCCACGTCCGCCAGGTGACCGACATCCTGATCGCGGCGGCTCTCGGCGGGGTCGGGCTGGCGATCATCCTGGGCCCGTGGGTGTGGCGACTGACCAACGACCTGTCCGAGGAGCGGGCGGAGCGGGTGCGCACCCAGGAGCGTGCCGACCTCGCCGCGCACCTCCACGACTCGGTCCTGCAGACCCTCGCGCTGATCCAGAAGAACGCCGCCGACGCGCCGACCGTCGCCCGGCTCGCCCGTTCGCAGGAGCGCGACCTGCGGTCCTGGCTCTTCGAGGACACCCCCGGCGGGGGCACCCTGGCGGGCGCGCTGCGCGAGGTGGTCCGCGAGATCGAGGACACCTACGGCGTCGACGTC
Organism: Nocardioides sp.; assembly: GCA_025937085.1. Taxonomy (GTDB): domain Bacteria; phylum Actinomycetota; class Actinomycetes; order Propionibacteriales; family Nocardioidaceae; genus Nocardioides. Next base: position 650 of record JAICSC010000209.1, on the reverse strand, counting down.
GAGCTGGTCACGGTCGGCGACGTCGACCTCGACCTGGACTCCGGAGGGCTCGCGCCGATCGTGGCGGCGGTCCGTGAGGCGACGACGAACGCCGCCAAGCACGCCGGTACGCCGGTCGTGGACATCTACGCCGAGGTGTCACCCGAGCGGGTCGAGGTCTTCGTGCGCGACCGCGGCACCGGCTTCGACCCCCAGACCGTCCCCGCCGACCGGCAGGGTGTCCGGAACAGCATCCTGGACCGGATGACCCGCCACGGTGGCACCGCGGAGATCAGGTCCACGCCCGAGACGGGCACCGAGGTGCGGCTGAAGCTGCCGCGACAGGAGAGCAACCCGTGACCACTGCGACCCGAAAAGGGATCCGTGTCCTGATCGTCGACGACCACGCGATGTTCCGGGCCGGCGTACGCGCCGAGCTCGGGGCGGCGGCCGGCCATCCGGTCGACATCGTCGCCGAGGCCGCCGACGTCGACGAGGCCGTCGCTGCCGTCGTCGAGCACCGGCCCGACGTCGTACTCCTCGACGTGCACCTGCCCGGAGGCGGTGGGGCGGAGGTGATGCGCAGGCTGTCGACCCAGGCGGCCTCCGCCGAGGGGCCGCGTTTCCTCGCGCTGTCGGTCTCCGACGCGGCCGAGGACGTGATCGGGACC
>JAICSC010000358.1 GCA_025937085.1 Nocardioides sp. | reverse complement strand
GGCGTACGAACCCGACCGGCCGTTCACCCGGGAGATGCTCCTGCCCGGCTTCCGTGAGCCGGTCGAGCCGGGGAAGCGTTGGGAGTACTCCAACGGCGGGTACATCCTGCTCACCGAGCTCATGGTGCGCCTGCTCGGCGGACCCGACGACCTGGCACGAGCCTGGGAGACACTCGCGGACCTGGCCGGCCGCGGCCGGATCACCGACGACCTGCCCACCATGTCCCGCTCCCGGGTGCGGCTGGACCGGATGGCGCACGGATACGTCGAGCAGTCGGGCGGCGGCCTGGTCGATGCGTACGCCGCTCACCCGCCGTCCGGCGTACCCACCGACCTGTTCGGGCTGCCCTTCGGTGACGGGTTGTTCGCCGGTACGGCGGTCGGGGTGGCCACCTTCCTCGACGCTCTCTTCATCCGGCGAACCGTGGTCGACCCATCCAGCCTCGACCTGATGACGACCACAACCCCGCAGGCGGCTGCGGGGTGGGCGAGGTGCACGACCGGCGCTGGCCAACGTACGGCATGGGCTCCTTCCGGGTGGACTTCGCCGGAGGCACCTGGCGCGGACACCGAGGCACCTACGGCGGCTTCAACGTGCTCGCCATGTCCGATGTGGAGCGGCGAGCCACGCTCGCCGTGCTCACGAACCTGATGGCCGAGGAAGCCACGTCCGTCCCGATCTGGCGGGCGCTGGTCGAGGCTCTCGTCCCTCGGCCCGGGTCCGGGCTTAGCTCGGCGCCCGGGTCAGGACGTCACAGCAGCGGACGCAGCGGGTTGAGCACGAACTCGGTGAACCGCCGGTAGACGTCCCGGGCCGCCCACTCGGCCCTGGTCAGCTCCAGGCAGTTGGTCTCGTCGACGCGGAAGACGTCCTCCAGTGAGCCGGCCAGCTTCGGGTCGATGATCTCGACGTTGATCTCGTAGTTGCCGGTGAGGCTCAGCCGGTCGATGTTCGCGGTGCCGACCGTGGTCCAGGTGCCGTCGATGGTCGCGGTCTTGGCGTGCACCATCGCGTCGCGGTAGCGCAGCACCTTCACGCCGGCCTCGAGCAGCTGGGAGAAGTAGCCCCGGGAGATCCAGTCGGCCACTACGTGGTTGGACTTGGCCGGGATCAGCAGCCGCACGTCCACGCCGCGTCGTGCGGCGTCGGTCAGCGCGCCGACGAAGTCCTGGTCGGGCAGGAAGTACGCCGTCGTCATCCAGACGTTCTTGCTGGCCCGTGCGATCGCCTCGATGTACATCGACCGGATCGGGAACATCCACAACCGCGGCACGTTGCGGTGGAACCTGATCGTCGGCTCCCAGGTCGACGCGGTCTCGAGCAGCAGCGGCCGCTCACTGGGCCGGAAGCGCCGGCGGCGGTTGAGGTTCCAGAAGTCGGCGAACGCGCGCTTCAGGTCCCACACCCCCGGGCCGGTGATCCGCACATGGGTGTCACGCCACTCCGTCGCATAGGCGGACCCGATGTTGTAGCCGCCGACGAATCCGACCGAGTCGTCGACGACCAGGATCTTGCGATGGTCCCGGCCGTAGCGTCGCAGGTCGAAGGGCCGCCACCCCGCGGCGTACACGGGATACCGGAGCACGCGCACCGAGGCCGGGAAGTGCTTGAACCGGGGCGAGACCACGAGGTTCGCGAACGCGTCGTAGATCAGGAACACCTCGACCCCGCGTGTCGCCGCCGCCTCGAGCGCGGTCTTGAACCGCTGCCCGACCTCGTCGCCCTTCCAGATGTAGGTCTCCAGCAGGACCTGCCGCTGGGCACCGTCGATCGCGGCGAGCATGTCGTCGTACAGGTCGGAGCCGAAGGTGTACGTCGTGACCTCGCCCTCGCCGACCGGGACGGTGCTCGGCGGCGCCGTCGGGAACGACACGGCCCGGCGCTTCCCGCGTCGTCGGTAGGAGTCGATCAGCGTCATCCCGATCGCCACGAGGAACGGCGCCGCCACGATCCCGATCACGACCCGGCGTACCAACGGCAGCCAGCGGTCGGCCGGCGAACGGGTGCGCACGCGGCCAAACTACCCACCATCCGGGCTCGGCTGCTGCGACGTTAGGCTTCTCATTGGAGGGGAGTACTCCCTCGCGGACGCGTCGTCATCACGGCGGGAACATCCCGACCCGGCGCCCCGGCCTCCCGGCGACTGGACAGCGCCTGGCCAGCGACTGGCCCCCAGCGACTGGACAGACACTGGTGGTGGAGGAGACCTCCGGCACGTGACGCACGTCCGGAGGCTCTGTGCACACCTCGGTTTCCCCGCCGTTGTGGATCGCCGCCGCGGTCCTGCTCGTCATGCTGGTGACCGCCGACCTGATCGCGACCGCGCGCCGGAGCGAGCGACCGAGCCTGCGGACCTGCCTGTGGTGGGTCGGCGCGAACGTCGCAGCGGCAGCCGCCTTCGGCGCCACGCTCCTGGCTGTCGACGGCCGCGCGGGGACGGAGTTCTTCGCCGGCTACCTCACCGAGTACAGCCTGAGCGTCGACAACCTCTTCGTGTTCCTGGTCATCATGAACACCTTCGGGGTTCCCGGGTTCGCGCGCGACCGCACCCTGCTGATCGGCATCGTGCTGTCCTTCGCGCTGCGGGCCGTTCTCATCGTCGGGGGCACCTGGCTGGTGTCCGCCGCGTCGTGGACCTTCTACCTGTTCGGACTCCTGCTCGTGTACACCGCCGTCGGGCTCTTGCGTGAGAGCGAGGACGACGTGGAGTTCCAGGAGTACGCCGTCCTCCGCTGGCTGCGCCGCTACCTGCCGATCGCGCCGGCGTACGACGGAGACAGGTTCCGCACCCGAGTCGACGGACGCCCGGTGTGGACCCCACTGGTCGTGGTCGTCGCTGCGATCGCGGTCGCGAACGTCGTGTTCGCCCTCGACTCCATCCCCGCGATCCTCGGCCTGACCCAGGACGCGTTCGTGATCCTCACCGCCAACGCCTTCGCCCTGCTCGGACTGCGCCAGCTGTTCTTCGTGGTCGAGGCGCTGCTGAGACGGCTGGTCTACCTGCAGCCCGCTCTGGCCCTGGTGCTGGGTTTCATCGGCGTCAAGCTGATCCTCGAGGGGCTGCGAGGGTCCCACATCGACCACCTCGGTTCGCTCACCGTGCCCGAGGTCGGCATCCTGCCCTCGCTGGGGTTCATCGTCGTGGTGCTGGGGATCGCGGCGGTGGTCAGCCTCACGCTCGGGGCGCGCGAGCCCGCAGACCCCGACTCCTGACCTTCCAGAGGCT
>JAICSC010000118.1 GCA_025937085.1 Nocardioides sp. | reverse complement strand
GAGCCGAGCGCTCCTCAATCCCTCGCCCTCTCGGTGACCTCGCAGGCTCGGCCACCGGGGCTCGGCCTAGCCTCGTCGGCATGGTCTCGATCGGCGGCACCGGCTGGATGCTGCTGTTCGCCGCGGTGGCCGGGCTGTTCGCTCTGGTGATCGGGCTGGCGGTGGGCCGGCGGATGGGACCCCTGGCGGGCCTCGTGTGGTTCGGGCTGTTGTGGAGCATCGCGGTGATCGGGATCGTGACCCTGGTGCCCGCCGAGAACGGGCTCCGCTACATCCCTGCCGACCAGCACGCGACCTCCTGCAGCTGGGACATCGGTGGGCCGGCGCCCGGCGGCTTCTGGATCTTCGGCGGGGGGCAGCAGCTGTTGAACACGCTGTTGTTCGTCCCGGCGGGGATCTTCCTGGTGCTCGCGTTCGCCCGGTGGCGGGCGGGGTGGGTGCTGGTCCCGCTCGGCCTGGCCGCCCTCGCGGCCTACTCCCTCGGGATCGAGGAGATCCAGCTCCACGTCGCCCGCATCGACCGCGCCTGCGACGTCACCGACATCGTCGACAACGTCTCGGGAGCCGTGGTCGGCGTCGTCGCCGGGCTGGCGCTGCTGCCACTGGTCCGGCCGTGGGCCGCCAAGGCCCGGAGATAGGTTGAGGCAATGACGACTCCCCAGCCGCGAGACTGCGTGTCCCGGATCCCGGCGTACGTCGCGGGGAGGCCGCCGAAGCCGCGCGCCGGGCTGACGACGTACAAGCTCAGCAGCAACGAGAACCCCTACCCGCCGCTCCCCGGAGTGGTCGAGGCCGCCGTCCGTGCCGCCGAGCAGATGAACCGCTACCCCGACATGGGGAACACCGCGCTCTACGGTGCGCTCGCGGGCAAGCTCGGCGTCGAGACCGAACGCCTCGCCCTGGCGACCGGCAGTGTGGGGCTGATCTACCAGCTCGTGCAGGCCTTCTGCGAGCCCGGTGACGAGGTCGTCTACGCGTGGCGCAGCTTCGAGGCCTACCCGATCGCGGTCACGGCCGCCGGCGCCCGCAACGTCCAGGTGCCGGTCCTCGCCGACGGCCGGCACGACCTGGACGCGATGATCGCGGCGATCACCGACCGCACCAAGGTGGTGATGGTCTGCACGCCCAACAACCCGACGGGGCCGTCGGTCACCCAGACCGAGCTGGACGCCTTCCTGGCCCGGGTCCCCGAGCACGTCCTGGTCGTCGTGGACGAGGCGTACGTCGAGTTCGTGCGCATGACCGACGCCGTGGACGGCGTGGCGACGGTGCTGACACGCGACAACGTCGTCTCCACGCGCACCTTCTCCAAGGCGTACGGACTGGCCGGCTTCCGGGTCGGGTACGCCGTCGCCCCGCCCGCCGTCGCCACCGCGCTGCGCGCCGTGAGCCTGCCGTTCGGCATCTCGAACGTCGCCCAGGCGGCTGCGGTCGCCTCGCTCGCGGCCGAGGCCGAGCTGCTGGAGCGGGTCTCGGCCCTGGTCGCCGAGCGGGACCGCGTGGTCAAGGGGCTCGCCGACGTGGGGCTCGCGGTGCCCGAGCCACAGGGCAACTTCGTCTGGTTCGCGGCCGGTGACCGCACCACCGACCTGGCGGCGGCCGCGGACCAGCTCGGCATCGTGGTGCGACCGTTCGCCGGAGACGGCGCCCGCATCTCCATCGGCGAGACCGAGGCCAACGACCGGATCGTCGAGCTCGCCCGCAGCTTCGATCGTTGAGCTGAGCTCGGTGGATCCGGCCTGAAGCGGCCGCTGCCTACGATGGGTCGATGTCCGCGCCGCCGCTCGTCGCCGGCCGTCTCGACCGACTCGGCCGTCTCGGTCGACTCGACCGATGGAGCAGGTCCGGCGGATGGGGCCCCGACGTCCTGACCGCCCTGGCCAGTGCGGCCACCCTCGGCGCCCTGTCGCTCAGCGGAGCGCATGGCATCCACTGGTCGACGGCCTGGGCCACCACCCTGGTCGCCTGCTTCGTCGTCCTGCACGCCAGCGTTGCCGTCCGCACCCATGCACCCGTCGCCGCGTACGTCGTGGCGAGCGCGGCCATGCTGGTCGTGGTGCTGGCGCCGGAGGGCCGGGTCATCGACCCGTCGCCCGGCGTGGCGGAACACGTCCCGGCCCTGCTGCTTCCCTCCACCCTGGCCTTCCTGCTCCCGCTCTACTCGGTCGCGGACCGGGTCGACGAGGCACGCAGCCGGCTCTGCCTCGCCGGAGCACTCGCCGGGGTGGTCATCACAGCGGTCGCCACCGGGGCCTCGCTCCGCGGGCTCTTCGCCGGCGGGTGGCTGGTGGGGGTCTACGTCGGGCTGGCCCTCGCGCTGCTGGTGCTACTCACGTGGAACCTGGGGCGCCTGGCAAGGGCCCGCCGCGCGCGGGCCCGTGCCGAGCGCGCCGAGACCGCACGGCTGGCGGTGCTCGAGGAGCGCTCCCGGATCGCCCGCGAGATGCACGACATCGTCGCGCACTCCCTTGCGGTGATCGTCCGCCAGGCCGAGGGTGGCGGGTTCGTCGTCGGCCGTGACCCCGGGCGGGCGGGCGAGGCGCTGTCGACGATCGCCGACACGGGCCGCCGAGCCCTGGAGGACATGCGCGGCGTACTGGCCGTCCTTCGTCAGCCCGAGGAGGAGACCGCCGGCCCGCCACCCGGGCCGGGCGACATTCCGGCGCTGGTGTCCGAGGTCCGCGCATCCGGCGTCGACGCCGAGCTCGAGGAGACGGGCGAGCCCTACCCGGTCGGCGAGTCCGTCGGGCTGGCGGCCTACCGCGTGGTGCAGGAGGCGATGACCAACGTGGTCAAGCATGCCGGGCCCCGGAGCCGGGTCGTGGTCCGGCTCGGCTGGCGTGCGGACCGGCTGGTCGTCGAGGTGGTCGACGACGGAGTCGGCGGTACGGCGTCCCTGCCGGGGGCCGGCGCCGGGCTCGCGGGACTGCGCGACCGGGTGACGGCGGTGGGCGGGACCTTCACCGCCGAGCCGCTCGCCCCGGGGTTCCGGGTGTGCGCCTGCCTGCCCCGGGAGGCGCGATGACGATCCGCGTCGTGCTCGCCGACGACCAGGAGCTGGTGCGGACCGGCCTGGCGATGGTCGTCGACGCGTGCGACGACATGCGCGTGGTCGCGCAGGCGGCCGACGGCGCGGAGGCCGTCGAGGCGGTACGACGGATCCCCAGCGACGTCGTACTGATGGACGTGCAGATGCCGCGGCTGGACGGCGTCGCCGCGACGGCCGCGATCACTGCCCGCGAGGGTGCGCCGAAGGTGGTGGTGCTGACGACGTTCGACCTCGACGAGTACGCCTATGCGGCCCTGCGCGCCGGTGCCAGCGGGTTCCTCCTCAAGGACGCCTCGGCCGTCGAGGTCGTCGACGCGATCCGTACCGTCCACGCCGGTGACGCCGTCCTGGCGCCCTCGACGACGCGGCGGATGCTGGACCATCTCGCCGACTCGGAGCCTCGGCCCGTGGACACCGAGGCGCTCTCGGTGCTCACCGAGCGCGAGCGAGAGGTGCTCGTGGCGATGGCCGGGGGGCTGGCCAACCCCGAGATCGCACGCCGCCTCTACGTCTCGGAGGCGACGGTCAAGACACATGTCGGACGGATCCTGTCGAAGCTCCGGCTCCGCGACCGCGTGCACGCCGTGATCTTCGCCTACGACCACGGTCTGGTCCGGCCGCGCTGAGGATCATCCCTGGGTCGGACCGGTCGTGGACCGTGCTCCGACGTACGCCGCCGGCCGCGTCGCAACGCTGGATCCATGCACACGATCATGAGACCAGAGACCACGCGGCCGGCACCGCCGATGCGGGGTGTCCCCACGCGCGCCCTCGGGTACGCCGGGCTCGCCTGGGCGCTGTCCTACATCCCGATCCACGTCTACTGGGCGCTCGGCGGAACCAGCGACCCGATCGGGATCACGGGCGACCAGGCCCACTTCGGAGCCGCGAACTGGGGCGCCAGCGTGGTCATCCTCGGCGCCGGCCTGGTCAGCCTCTCGCTGACGTCCGGTTGGGGGGAGCGGCTGCCCGGTCAGCTGCGCCGCGGGGTGGCCTGGGTGGGCGGCCTGTTCGGCCTCGCGCACTGGCTGCTGTACACGGCGTACTGCTCGCTCCGGCTCGCCGGTGTGGTCGCCTACCCGGACGACGTCGACGTCACGCGGCATCAGCTGCGTGGGTTCGACTGGGCCAACGTCGCCTACTTCGAGCTGTGGTTCGGGGTGATGGGCGTGCTCCTGGTCCTGGGCGCGCGCCGCCACAAGGCGCTCGGTGCTGCGGACTCCCGGCTCACACCACGCGAACGCGCCGGCACCGCGGTCAGCCTCGGCGGGGTCCTGGTCGTCCTGTGGGGAGTGTTCACCTTCGACCCCTGGCTGTTCGCCGCCGTCGGCCCGGCCGTGCTCGGGATCGGCCTGCTCGCCCTGGTCCACCGACCGCGGGAGGTCGGGTCGTCCGCCTGAGGTGCTGCAGATCGCTGACGGGGTCAGGCGACCGCCGTCACGACCCAGGCCTTCGTCGGCAGGTCCAGCCCGCCGCCGTCCGCGACGTACGCCGAGGTGAGCTGCCGCACCGTCTCGAGCAGCGCGGCACGCTGCTCCGGAGTGGCCCCGGCCAGGGCCGCGTGCAACGGCGGCGCGAGCGACGTGCCCATGTCGACGTGCTGCTCGGTGCTGTCGTAGTGACGTACGCCGGCGACCGGCTCCACGCGCACGTCGTCGAAGCCCGCGTCCACGACCAGACCGCGCAGGGTCTCCGGGTCCGCCAGGGAGAACGGTCCGCCGGGGCCGGTCGGCGGGCCACCGGCCGCCAGACCTTGCATCATGGCCGCCATGCCGACCGACGCCAGCCACGGGTTGGCCGCCGGATCGGCCCAGACCGCCGCGACCAGCCGCCCACCGGGCCGGAGGACTCGGTGCATCTCTCTCGCCGCCGTAGCCGGGTCGGGCACGAGCATCAGGCCCATCCGGCAGAGCACCACGTCGTACGTCGCGCCAGGGTCGGGGATCGCGCACGCATCGATGTGGGCAACGTGGACGTTCGGGAGGTCGGCGAGCCGTGCGGTCAGGAGCTTGACCATGCCGTCGGCCTCGTCGCTGGCCGTCACCCGGCCGTCCGCCCCGACCGCCCCGGCGACGCGGACCGCGAGCTCGCCCGTACCGGCCGCCAGCTCCAGCACCTGGTGGCCGGACAGTTCCCCGGCCTCCACCAGCATGGCCTCGGTGAGGCCGACGTCCCCCTCCTCGATCGCGTCGCGCCACCGGTCCCAGCCGTCCGCCACGTCGCTCCAGGAGCACTGCGCTACGCTCATGACCAACTCCGATACAGTAGAACTTTTTTGAATACAGTAGAGGTGTATCCGAATTGACGAAGGGTGTCAAGAGGTCCTACGACTCCTCGCGGCGCCAGGAACAGGCGCGCCAGACGCGTCAACGTGTTCTCCAGGTGGCACACGACCTGTTCGTCGAGCAGGGCTACGGGCGCACGACGATCGCGGACGTCGCACGTGGGGCGGGCGTCTCGTCGGAGACGATCTACGCGACGTTCAAGAACAAGGCCACGCTGCTCCACCACGTGTGGGACGTGACGATCGGCGGGGACGACGAGGAGGTCGTCTTCCACGAGCGGCCGGAGATCCAGGCGGTCCGGGCGGAACCGGATCTGGCCAAGCGGTTCATGATGCAGGCACGGATGTCGACCGCCACCGCCCGCCGGATGACGCCGTTCGCGAACGCGGTCCACGCCTCGTCCGGGGCCGAGGAGAGCGCCGCCTCGATGCTCGCCGAGATGGACCGGCAGCGTTACGAAGGGATCGGGGTGATGGCCGCTGAGGCGGCGGCGACGGGACAGCTCGCGGTGTCCGAGCAGGAGTGCCGCGACCTGGTCTGGGCCACCACCGACGGTCTGCTGTGGCACCGGTTGGTGCAGGTGCGCGGCTGGACCGACGAGCAGTACGCCGACTGGCTCGGCCGGATGTGGGTCGCCACCCTGGTCGAGCCGGCCGCGCCCGGGTCGTCCGCCTGAGATGCTGCCGGAGCCCCACCTCGAGCGGACGACCGCACCGGGGAAGACTGCAGGGGGCTACACGGCGACCGGCTCCGAGTCGGACTCGGACTCGGCGACCGGCTGCTGCCGGTTCATCCCGCGGAAGCTCGGGAGCAGGGCGGGCGCCATCGTCGTGACGAAGTACGCGGCCCCGACCACCAGCAGCGCGGGGGACAGGCCGATCCCGCTGACCAGGACTCCGCCGAGCACGCCGCCGAGCGGCATCAGCGACCAGCACAGTGCACTGGTGAGTGCGGTCACCCGGCCGACCATCGGGCGCGGGATCCGCTCGAACTGCACCGCGCCGAGCACCGGGTTCAAGAAGCCGGACGAGACGCCGCCGACGACGCACATCGCCAGGATCGCCCACAGCGGCACGCCCAACGCGAACAGCAGGAACCGCGGCAGCCCGGTCACCAGGAAGGCGATCAGGTAGGTCTGGAACCGCGGCAGCCGCGTGCCGTACGCCGCGGCGACCACCGACCCCAGCATCGAGGCACCGCCCCAGACCGAGAACACCAGACCGACCGCGCCGACCCCCGCACCGGAGCTGTGGGCCCACACCGGCAGCAGTACCGCCGACCACGCCAGGTCGAGCAGGTTGGTGACCGCGACCATCACGCACAGGCTCATCAGCACGGCGTCGCGACGCAGGAAGTTCCAGCCGTCGCGCAGCTGGGCGACGTACGACGCGGGGCTTTGCCCGACCTCGTCATGTCCGGCGAGCTGGTCGCTCCGGACCGGCGTGTCGGGACCGCGTGCCTGGAGGCTCCGCGTGGTGACCAGGAGCAGCAGCGCGCAGGCGCCGAAGGAGACCGCGTCGACGGCGACGGCATTCGCTGCGCCGAGCACCGCCACCAGCCCGCCGGCGATGGCGGCGCCGATCATGGTGGCACCGCGCTCGATCGCCGACGCGAGGCCGGTCGCCCGCTCGTAGGGCACGTCGGCGCGTTCGACGAGCGCCGGGATGAGTGCGGTGGTGGCGGCGTCGCCCGGACCCCGCAGGGCGCCCGCGACGGCGACCAGCCCGAGCAGGACCGGGAAGCTCAGCGTGCCCGTGTGGTGGAGCAGCGGGATCAGCCCGACCACGAGGAAGGACATGGAGTCGGCCGTGATCGCGATCCGACGCGGCCCGACCCGGTCGACCAGCGGGCCGCCGAACGCCTTGAGCAGCACCATCGGGGTGATCTCGGCGAAGGCCACGAGACCGGTCCGGGTGGCCGACCCGGTCGTGGTCAGGACCAGCCACGGGATCGCGATCATCGAGACGCGAGTGCCGAGCAGCGAGACGGCCTCGGAGGTGAGCCAGCCGTACAGCGGGATCCGACCAGCGCTCGGGCGGGCCACGATCGCCCCCATCACTCAGCCCCTTCCAGGACGACGGTGCCCGGGCGGGGGAACGCGTTGAGGTTGACCACGAAGTCGCCGGTCCCGGCGTCGCCCTCGCCGCCCTCCTGCCACTCCTCGATCAGCTGGGCCAAGGTGTCGACGAGCTGCTCCGCGCGGTCGGGAGTCAGCCGCAGGTGCCAGTCGCTGGTGGTGCACGCCTTCTGCCAGGCCTCAGGCAGGAAGCGGTGCTCCCCGGCGAACTGCATGAGGGTCTCGGTGTAGGCGAGTGCGACGGAGTGCAGGTACGCCTCGGTGCTCTCGGCCTCCTCCTCGCTCCCCCTGCGCGAGTCGAGGTTGGCCTTAGTGCTCTCGTGAGCCGACTTCCACCACCGGTCGCGAGCGTCACCACGGTCGTGGTCCTCCTCGATGAAGCCGTGCTCGGCCAGCTGGCGCAGGTGGTACGACGTGGCCCCGGTGTTGAGCTTCAGCTGCTGGGCCAGCTGGGTGGCCGTGGCCGGGCCCTCCAGTCGCAGCAGCATCAGCATCTTGAGCCGCGTGGGGTGGGACAGAGCGCGCAGCCCGGCCGCGGTCGGGGTGATCGACGAGGAGATGGCCATTCCCGCAACATACCTTTGCAAAGAGTCCTTTGCAAAGGTATGTGTGGAATCAGTTTCGGACCTCCCGTTGGGCCCGGTCGCCTGGGAGCGACGTGGTGATCCGTACTGCGCCGCAGGGTTGGGTACGGCGGAGGCATGAGTGGAGCATTCGAGCGCGACACCGACTACCTCCCGGACCGGATCACGATGGAGGAGGGGCGGTCCCAGGACTCCTCCGAGAAGCCGTTGGAGGTCCCGACCTGGCCGGTCGAGCCGGGACGGTACCGCCTGGTTGCGGCGTGGGCCTGCCCGTGGGCCAACCGCTCGATCATCGTGCGCCAGCTGCTCGGGCTCGAGGACGTCATCTCGATGGGGGTGTGCGGACCGACCCACGACGAGCGGAGCTGGACCTTCGACCTCGACCCGCACGGTCGCGACCCCGTGCTGGACATGGAGCGTCTCCAGGAGGCATACCTCAACCGCGACCGTGGCTACTCGAAGGGCGTCTCACGGTGCCGGCGATGGTCGACGTGCCGACCCGCCGGGTCGTCACCAACGACTTCCCCTGGATCACCCACGACCTCTTCTTCGAGTGGCGCGACCACCACCGCCCCGACGCACCCGACCTGTGGCCCGACGACGTCCGCGACGAGATGGACGAGGTGATGGCGTGGATCTACACCGAGGTGAACAACGGTGTGTACCGCTGCGGGTTCGCCGGTGACCAGACGTCGTACGACGAGGCCTACGACCGGCTCTGGTCGGCCATGGACCTGCTCGACGAGCGGCTCACCGACCGCCGATACCTGATGGGCGACGCGATCACCGAGGCCGACGTGCGCCTGTTCACCACGCTGGCCCGGTTCGACGCCGTCTACCACGGCCACTTCAAGTGCAACCGGAACAAGCTGACCGAGATGCCGGCGCTCTGGGGCTACGCGCGTGACCTCTTCCGGACCCCGGGTTTCGGCGACAACGTCGTCTTCGACCAGATCAAGGCGCACTACTACGTCGTGCACACCCACCTGAACCCCACCGGCATCGTGCCCAAGGGGCCGAACCTCGACGGCTGGCTGATCCCGCACGGGCGCGAACGGCTCTAGCCTTCGAGGCGTGGGCGGTCAGGTCCGGGTCGGCATCTCCGGCTGGCGCTACCCCGCCTGGCGCGGCGACTTCTACCCGACGGGTCTCCCGCAGCGGCGCGAGCTGGAGTACGCCGCCGAGCACCTGACCTCGATCGAGATCAACGGCTCCTTCTACTCGCTGCAGCGACCGACGTCGTACGCCGCGTGGCGGGCCGAGGCGACGGCGGCCCGGCCGGGCTTCGTGTTCGCGGTCAAGGGTGGCCGGTTCGTGACCCACATGAAGCGGCTGAAGGAGGTGGAGGTCCCCCTGGCCAACTTCCTCGCCTCCGGCGTGCTCGCCCTCGGGCCGACGCTGGGCCCGGTCCTGTGGCAGCTGCCGGAGAACCT
>JAICSC010000012.1 GCA_025937085.1 Nocardioides sp. | reverse complement strand
TGCTCCTCGGCGTACTGCTCGTGCAGGATCAGCTCGTCGGCGAAGCCACGGGCGCGGGCCTGCAGCTCGAGATCCTCCGGCGTGAGTCCGTACACGTGGCAGCTCCCATCCTCGGTCGGGTACGTCGCGCCGGTCGGGCGGCGTTCGGACCCGTTGACTGACCGTTCAGTCTATGCCAGCGTTGCTGGCCATGACCACTGTGCCTGGGACAGCCGACGTGGTCGTCGTCGGCGGCGGGACCATCGGCGCGTGGGCGGCGTGGTTCCTGGCCCGGTCCAGCCTCGGCGAGGTAGTTCTGCTGGAGCGGGACACTCTCGGGCAGGGGGCGAGCTCGCGGGCGGCCGGCATGGTCCGCGCCCAGGGCGGCACCGAGGCGGCGATCCGGCTGGGCATGTTCAGCCGCCGGTTCTACGCCGATCAGCGGGCGCTGCTGGGGATCGACTCCGGCTTCGTGCCGCAGGGCTACTTCATGCCGTGCTTCACCGATCCTGAGGTGGAGCACGCCCGGCAGCGGATCGCGCTCCAGCAGTCGCTGGGGCTCGACGTCCGGTGGGTCGAGCCGGCGGAGCTGGACGAGCTGAACCCGTCGATGGCGCCCGGGCAGACGCTGGGCGCGTCGTACGCGCCGGGTGACGGGTACGTCGACCCACCGCGCAACGTCCTCGCCTACACAGCCGCGCTGTTCGGGGCCGGCGTACGCGTGTGTGAGAGGACGACGTTCACCGGCCTGCTGGTGGAGGGGGGTCACGTGGCCGGCGTTCGCACGTCGGCCGGCGACGTGGCGACCTCTCGCGTCGTGCTGACGGGCGGACCGACACTGGCGGCCGTGGGGGCCGCCGCCGGAGTGCGGATCCCGTCCCACGGTGCCCGACACCAGGTGGTCGTCACGGAGGCGCATCCGGACTTCTCGCCGGACCGGCTGCCGATGGTCTTCGACCTGAGGGCGGGGATCTACTGGCGTCCGTGTGAGGGCGGCGTGCTGTGGGGGATGAGCAACCCGGAGGAGGAGCCGGGCGAGGCGACCGAGTTCGACACGGCGTACTTCGAGAGGATGCGTCAGCGGATGGCGACTCTGTTGCCGACCACCGGCAAGGTCGGGCTCCGCAAGACCTGGGCGGCCACCATCGACTACACCCCCGACCATTTGCCGATCCTCGGGCCGGCGATCGGTGCCGACGGTCCGATCGAGGGCGCCTTCGTCGCCGCGGCGGGTGGCCACGGGATGATGTGGGGCCCGGGTGTCGCCAAGGCGATCGCCGACCTCACAGCCTCGGGTGAGACCGACGTCGTCGACGTCACCGACCTCGGTCTCGACCGCTTCGACGAGCACGGCCGCAGCCGCCTCGACCCCGACCCCATATCTCTCCCGTTCCCCGAGTGAGGACGTTGCGGGTCGACGGAGTCGACCCGCAACGGCCGGAACGAGATCGAAGCGAGCTTGCTCGCGAGGTGTCCTGGGTCGACGGAGTCGACCCGCAACGGCCGGAACGAGACCGAAGCGAGCTTGCTCGCGAGGTGTCCTGGGCCGACGTCACCGGAGCGAGTCAGCGATCCCGCGGGAGGATGAGCGCGTCGACGACGTACGCCGAGTCGGGACCGACCATGACCGGGTTGAGATCCACCGCGGCCAGCTGGTCCCCGAGCTCGACGGCGAGCTGCCCGAGGGCGACCAGGGCGTCGGCCAGAGCGCCTCTCCGCACCGGGGCCGACCCGCGGTACCCGTCCAGCAGAGCGGCGACCCGCAGGCTGCTGACCATCTCCGACGCGGTCTCACCATCCAACGGCGGCAGTGCGACCGCACGGTCGGCGACCAGCTCCACGAGCACCCCGCCGGCCGCCACCATCACCAGCGGTCCGAGCAGCGGGTCGCGCACGATGCCGAGCGCGACCTCGACACCGGACGCCTGCCGCTGCACCACCACCCGCGGCCCAAGGCGAGCGGCCAGATCGGCGTACGCCGCCGCTACGGCCGCCGAGTCCTGCAGGCCGAGGCGTACGCCGTCCGCCTCGGTCTTGTGGTGCACGCCGTCGGCGTCGCTCTTGAGCACAACCGGGTACCCCCATCGCTCGCCCGCGGCGACCGCGGCGAGGGCGGAGTCGACACTCTCACCCGGCACGACGGGCATGCCGTAGTCGCCGAGCAGCGAGGTCCACTCGGCGACCGCGAGCGGCTCACCCGAGGCCAGGCGCGCCGTCCAGGAGGCCTGTCGTTCGGCATCCACCCTGATCGCCGGCCGCGGGCGCGCCGGCTCGGCCATCAGATGTCCCAGCGCGCGCAGCCCCGAGGCCGTGCCCTCGAGCACCGGGATGCCCGACGCGCGGAGCCGCTGCGCCACCCTCTGGTCGACCGCCGAGGTCACGTGCGAGACCGCCGCGACCGGCTTGTCGGTGCGCGTGAGCATGGTCTCGAGCACGACCGCGAAGCTCTCGTCGCCGTCGTACTCCTCCACCAGGTCGACCGCCAGCGCCACCACGCCCGTGTCCGCGTCGTCCGCCAGTGCGCTCAGGCACTCGGTGAAGAGCTCGACGGTGTCCGCACCGCGGCCCCACACGTCCAGCGGGTTCATCGGAGCAAGACCCGCATCGAGGGCCGCGGCCAGTCGGGCCAGAGTCGCCTCGGACAGGGAGGCGAACCGTACGCCGAGGCGCTCGGCGACGTCGGCGACCAGCACCCGCTCGGCGCCGGAGTCGTGGGCCGTCGCGATGCCGCGGCCGCTGCCGGGCACGTGACGGCGTCCGATCGCGAAGGTCTCGAGGCTGTCCGTGAGGTCGTCCAGGTCGCTGCACCGGTGCACGCCGTACGCCGCGAACAACGCCTCCCAGGCGGCGTCCGAGCCGGCGATCGCACCCGAGTGGGCGTCCACCAGCGCCTTCCCGTGGATCGACGTCCCGACGGTCAGCGCGCAGACGGGAATGTCCCGCTCCGCCGCGTCCGCCAGCGCGGCCTCGAGCCGAGGCGCGTCGCGCATCGTCTCCAGGACGAGCCCGACCACCTCGGTCTGCGGGAGCGAGAGCATGTACTCCAGATAGTCGGCCGTGGTCGTGACCAGCTCCTGCCCGGACGACACCGCGAGCGTGAAGCCCAACGCACGTCTTGTGCGCAGCAGCGCCGAGAAGACCGATCCCGAGTGTGTGATCAGACCGATCGGCCCCGTCGTCAACGGGTCCCGCTCGAGGTAGCCGATCGCACGCACGCCGGTCGTCGTGTCGACGAACCCCATGCAGCCACCGCCGACGATCGCCATGTCGCCGGCCGCAGCGACCACGTCGTCCTTGACGCCGTGCACGGGGCCGAAGATGACGGCGCCGGCATCGCCACGCTCCGAGGCCAGCGCCAGCGTCGGCGCGACCGCTTTGTCGGGCACGCCGAGCAGGACCAGGTCGACGGGCTCCGGGACCTCGGCCAGCGACGGCACGCACGGCCGGTCGTACGCCGAGGCGCGGGTGGGGCTCACCAAGTGGACCCGCTCGACCCCCGGGCTGCGAAGAGCCTCCATGGTCAGCCTCGACCCGAAGGAGTCGGCTGTGTCGCCGGCACCCACCACGGCCACGGACCGCGCGGACAACATCGCCCGGACCCGGGCCATGGAAGCGGTCATCGTCCACCCGTCCGTCGCGATCCTGACTGACTGTTCAGTCTACGAGCGTGCTAGCGTGCGGCACAACCATGGCGCGGGCGCGCACGACGGAGGGCCGATGACCGAACGGGAGCACGGCGACGCCGTCGCCGACGTACGCCGAGACCAGATGCTGGCGGCTGCTTCCACGCTGATCGCGGAGCGCGGCTTCCACGACACCCGCATCGCCGACGTGGCCAAGCGGGTCGGCGCCAGCCCCGCGCTCGTCATCTACTACTTCGGCACCAAGGACAGCCTGCTCACCGAGGCGCTGCGCTGGTCCGAGCGGTCGTTCTACATCGCCACCGAGGAGATGCTGAAGTCGACCGACAAGCTGCGCGACCGTCTCGAGATCCTCGTCGAGTGGACCCTGGTCGCCGACAAGCAGGACGAGCTGACCGGCGACTGGGGCCTGTGGTTCGACCTGTGGGCCCAGGCGTTCCGGCATCCCGAGGTCAAGAAGGACCGCGCGGAGCTCGACGCGCAGTGGCGGGCCCTGATCGCCAGGATCGTCCAGGACGCCGTCGACTCCGGCGAGATCTCCGAGGTGGACGTCGAGTCGTTCGCCATCATGTGGGGCTCGCTCCTCGACGGCCTGGTGGTCCAGGTGGCACTCCACGACCCGGTCGTGGACCTTCCACGAGCCCGGAAGGTGGCGCTCGACGTCGCGTACAAGGAGCTCGCCTTGGATCGCGCGCGGCCGCGCGCGAGGTCCCGCCGCGGCGCGAAGGGGTCCTGAGCCGGGCCGAGCGAGCGAGCGTTCCCAGCAGCGACGGTCCCGACCACGGGGTCCCGCGGTGTCTGGCGGCGGTACGGCAGCCTGCCTACCGTCGGTGGTGGACACAAGACCACCTCCCCCCGGAGATGGCCTGCTCGACAAGGAGGCCATGACGTGTTCATTCAAGTGATGCAAGGGAAGTGCTCCCGGCCGGACGAGCTCCGCGCGCTCGCGGACACCTGGCGGGACGAGGGCGGCGCCGGGGCTGTCGGCTGGCTGGGTGGTACCTACGGGGTCACCGACGACGACCAGTTCATCGGGGTCATCAGGTTCGCGTCGCGCGACGAGGCGATGGCGAACTCTGCGCGCCCGGAGACCAACGCGTTCGCCGAGAAGATGGCCGCCGTGATGGAGGGTCCCGTGGAGTTCCACGACTGCGACGACGTCACGACCTGGCTCGAGGGCGGCTCCGACGACGCAGGTTTCGTCCAGGTGATCCGAGGGCACACCGACGACCCCGAACGGGTCAAGGCGATGCTCCAGGACACCGACGACCTGCGCGAGATGCGCCCGGAGATCATCGGCGGGACTCTCGCGATCGAGGCCGACGGGACGTTCTTCGAGACCATCGCCTTCACCGACGAGGAGAGCGCTCGCAAGGGTGAGCAGCTCGAGCCGCCGGCCGAGGTGCGGGCCGAGCTCGAGTCGATGATGGCCGGGGCGACGTTCTACGACCTGCACCGGCCGTGGTTCGACTCGCCCTGATCCGGAGCTTCCGCGGCCCATGAGCTTCGACGTCGCCGCAGACGCCTACCTGCGGTTCATGGGCCGCTACTCCGTCCCGCTCGCCGAGCAGCTCGTCGACCTGGTCGGCGTCGGGCGCGGAGATCGGGTTCTCGACGTGGGGTGCGGACCGGGGGTGCTCACCGCACCCCTCGTCGAGAGATGCGGGCCGGGGGGCGTCGCGGCGGTCGACCCGTCGCCGTCGTTCGTCGCAGCCGTCCGCCGCCTCTTCCCCGCAGTCGACGTGCGTGAGGGCGCGGCCGAAGCGCTGCCGTACGCCGACGACGGGTTCGACGCCGCCCTCGCCCAGCTCGTCGTGCACTTCATGACCGACCCCGTCGCCGGGCTCCGGGAGATGGGAAGGGTGACCAGGCCGAACGGATGCGTGGCGGCCAGCGTCTGGGACTTCGCGGGCGGGAAGGCCCCGCTGTCGGTGTTCTGGCAGGCTGCCCAGGAGCTCGACCCCGCCGCCCCGGGCGAGGCGGACCGGGCCGGAGCCCGCGAGGGAGATCTCGTCGAGATCGCCCAGGCGGCCGGCCTGCGGAACGTCCGTCCCACGGCGCTCACCATCCGCATCGGGTTCGAGTCGTACGACGAGTGGTGGGCGCCGTACCTCGACGGCGTCGGACCGGTGGGTTCCTACGTCGCCTCGCTCGACCCCGACCACCGACGCCGGGTCGAGGAGCGCTGCCGCGAGCTGCTGCCGGATCCGCCCTTCGAGCAGGAGTCGAGTGCCTGGGTGGTGCTGGCCCAGGCTCCTGGGTGACGATCAACCGACGAGGATCGCCCGGTCAGGCCGCAGCGTGCAGCGAATCGGCGAGGTGGCTGAAGTTCTCGACGAAACGGTCGACGTCCTCATCGGTGTGCTGCACCGACATCAACCACTGCTCGACCTTGCCCCACGGCGGGAGGAACGCTCCGCGGTTGTGCTGGACGAGCCAGTGCGCATGGCCGTAGCGCCCGTCGAGCGACCGGAAGTCACGGAAGTTCCGGATGCGGTCGGGCATGAACGAGACGCAGCCCTTCGCGCCCGCCGTCACCACTGTCCACGGAGCGCCGTGCCGCTCGATCACCGTCTGGAGTCCGGTCCGCATCCGGTCGCGCAGTCGCTCGAGATGACCGTACGCCTCGTCGGTCAGAACCTCGGTGAGCATGGCCCGCGCAGCGGCCATCGCCAACGGGTTGCCGTTGAACGTGCCGACCTGCTGGTACTCGCCGGTCGCGACCAGCTCCATCACCCTGCCGCCGCCGATGGCCGACGTCGACAGCCCGCCGCCCATGGCTTTGGCCACACAGACGAGGTCGGAGGTGACGCCGAGCAGGCCGGAGGCGCCGCCCGGACCCACCGTGAACCCGGTCTTCACCTCGTCGAAGGTGAGCAGCGCGCCATGGGAGTGAAGGAGGTCCTTGAGCGACTCGAGGTAGCCGTCGTCCGGGTAGATGATCCCTGCATTCATCATGATCGGCTCGAGGATCATCCCTGCGATCTCGCCGGGATGACGTTCGAGGGCCGCCTCGACGGCCGGAAGATTGTTGGCAGGGACGATCACGGTGCCGTCGATCGTGCCGCGTAGGAGACCGGTGTTCTCGGGGACGCCGATCGGGGCGTCGACCGGGCCGAGATCGTCCACACTCTCCGGCTGGACCGACACCATCACCGAGTCGTGGTGTCCGTGGTAGCCGCCCTCGAGCTTGAGGATCCGCTCCCGCCCGGTGAAGGCCCGCATGAGGTGGACGGCGTCCATGGTCGACTCGGTGCCGGAGTTGCCGAAGCGCCACAGCGGTTGGTGGTAGCGCTGCGCAAGGTTCTCCGCAACGACGATGGAGTCCTCTGTGGGCTGGGCGAAATGCGTGCCGAGCGCGACCCGGCTGCGTACCGCCTCGACGATCGCGGGATGGTTGTGGCCGGCCAGCGAGACGCCGTACCCACCGTGGAAGTCGGAGTACTCGTTGCCGTCGACGTCGTACAGCTTGGAACCGTTGCCGTGGCTCAGCCAGACCGCGTGCGGCTCGGCGACCTGCCAGCTGGAGGTGGCGCCGCCCGCGAGCACGCTCGCGCGTCGGGACATAGCCTCGCTCCGGCGCTGACGATCCAGGAAGGTCCGGGTCTCGTCCTTGATGAGGGAGTCGAGACGGGTGGACAGCTCGGTGGCGATCTCGGTCGCGGTCATGGGCTCCTGCCCTCGCTCGATGATTGACTGACTGTTCAGTCTATGGGATGGCTTTCCCGAGCGGCAAGCCGGAGATCGTGAGCGGAAGCGGTGGGAACGACGCGAGATTCCGGACGGCGAGCGTCGACGAAGCGCGATTCCAGGCGAGTGCGCCGAGGTCTGACGCGGTGCGCCGAGCCGAGTGGAGCGCGTGCGCCGGCGTCCTCCTCCGTGGGACGGTCATGAGGCCGATTTGAGATCACTTCGATACTCGACATTCCTCGCCGTGACCGCAACAATGATGTTGGCTGAACAGTCAGTTAGGGACACGTTCTCAAGGCAGGTCTGAGGTCGGCGCCGCTGTCGACCATGAAGAGGTTGACATGAGCTTCGACCCGAACGATCCAGCACTCCGCCATCGGCGGCCACGGCCGCAACTGGCCCGACGAGACGTCCTGCGAGGAGGCCTGTGGCTAGCCGTGGGGGTGGGCGCCGCGCCACTGCTGGCGGCGTGCGGCAACGACCAGGCCTCGGGGCAGTCGGCGAGCGGCGGCGCTCCCTACCAGCTGGCTCGACCCGACAAACCGGTGAAGTTGGCGATCAAGGACAGCAACCCTCCGATCGACAACGGCCTCGATCCGGAAGAGGGCGGCACCTTCAACATCCTCAACTACGCCGACTACATGGCGCCGGGCGTGATGAAGCAGTTCGGCAAGGCGCACAACGTCTCGGTCGAGGTGACGCCCTACAACAACTACGACGAGATGCTCGCCAAGATCCGGCAACCGGGCCAGTCGTTCGACCTGGTGTTCCCGGGCCCGAGCGTGCTCAGCAAGATGGCCTATGCGGACCTGATCCAACCGCTGAACCACTCGTACGTGCCGCACCTCGCGAACGTCTGGCCGGAGTACCAGAACCCCTGGTACGACCAGGGCGCCCGATACACCGTTCCCTACACCATCTACGGCACCGGCGTGATGTATCGCGCCGACAGGGTGAAGAGCGTCCCTGAGGTCGGCTACGACCTCCTCTGGGACAAGCAGTACGCCGGCAAGGTGTACGTGCTGGACGATCGGCAGGAAGCCATCGCCATGTCCCTGTTGCGCAACAAGATCACCGACGACATCAACACCTCGAACGCCGACGACGTCAAGCGCGCGACCGACAGCCTGATCGAGCTGATCAGTCTGGTGAACGTCAAGACGGACATCAATGCGTACTCCGAGGTACCGGAGGGCACCGCCACGGTCCATCAGTGCTGGTCGGGGGATGTGATCGCGGGGCAGTACTACCTGCCGAAGAAGGAGACGCCCGAGGTGTTGGGGTACTGGCGGCCGGCCGAAACCGATTACGTGGTCGGCAGCGACAACATCGCCATTCCGAAGTCCGCGAAGAAGCCCGTACTGGCGCACATGCTGATCAACGACCTGCTCGACAACCAGATAGGGCTCAAGAACTTCGGCTGGAACGGCTACCAGCCGCCACTCACGAAGCTGTCCGCGAAATTCCTGACCGATCAAGGCTACATTCCGAAGAACCTCGCGAACTCGGTCGTGGTGCCCAGCGACTTCGACAAGGGACACACCTTCTACGAGGTCAGCCCGAGCACCGAGTCGCTCTGGCAGACCAACTGGGCAAGGTTCAAGGCAGGTGCCTGACCCGGTGCCTGACAAGGCGTCCGGCCACGACCGCGCGACGCGGCGGCTGTGGCCGGCACTGGCGCTGCCAGGCACGTTCTGGCTGATCGCTCTGTTCGTCGTGCCGTTCTACGCGGTGATGGCGGTCGCGTTCAGCGGTCGGATCAATATCTTCAACGAGCCGATCCCCGCATGGAGTCCGCTCGAGTGGGAGTCCTCGACCTTCACCACGGTCATCACGGACTCGTTCACGCCCTCCGGTGCGTACCACGAGGTGTGGGTCCGCACCGCCATCTACTCGTTTTGGGCCCTGGTGATCTGCGTGGCGATCGGCTACCCGGTCGCCTACTACACGGCCCGGCTGGCCGGGAAGCGCCGCGGGCTGATCCTGGCGCTCATCCTCGCGCCGTGGTGGATCAACTACATCACCCGCATGCTCGCCTGGGTCAACCTGCTGCAGGACGACGGCTACGTCAACAAGGCGCTCGGCTGGTTCGGCATCCCACCGCACTCCTGGCTGTCCGGGAGCTCGTTCACCGTCGTGTGGGCCCTCGCGTACGGCTACCTGCCGTACTTCATCATCCCGCTGTTCGCGTCACTCGACCGCATCGACCAGCGCCTGTTGGAGGCGTCGCGCGACCTCGGCGTTGGGTCGGCGCGGACGTTCATGCACGTCACCCTTCCCCTGTCGAGGATGGGCCTCATCACGGCGCTGGTGATCACCGCCTTGCCGATGGCCGGCGACTACTACACGAACACCATCGTCTCGGGGTCGCCCAACACCAGCATGGTCGGCAACCAGATCGAGCTGTTCCTCCTCGAGGGGCCGCAGAAGAACATCGGTGCCGGCTTGGTGCTGCTGCTGTCGCTCGTGCTCATGTTCTTCATGTTCTACTACCTGATCCTGACGCAGCGCGCGAGCAGAGAGGCGAGCCGATGACCGTGCTCGAGCGGCCGGCTGTGGCCGAGGTCTCCTCCCCGATACGGTCCCGGGCGCTGCCGTGGCGCAATCCCTGGCGCCGGCCCTACGTGCTCGCGTCCATCACCTGGCTGTACATCCTCTGGTCACTGGTG
Organism: Nocardioides sp.; assembly: GCA_025937085.1. Classification (GTDB taxonomy): domain Bacteria; phylum Actinomycetota; class Actinomycetes; order Propionibacteriales; family Nocardioidaceae; genus Nocardioides. The sequence continues at coordinate 12,696 of JAICSC010000012.1, read as the reverse complement.
CCGGTGCTGATCGCGGTCCAGTTCTCGTTCAACGACGGCCGCTCCCGAAGCACCTGGCAGGGCTTCTCGCGGCAGTGGTACTGCTGCAACGAGGGCTCGGTCTTCGAGGACCCGAGCATGTTCCACTCCCTGTTGAACAGCCTCATCCTCGGCGTCGCGACGGTCATCGTGGCCACTCCGCTCGGAGTCGCGCTCGCGATGGGTCTGACCCGCTGGCGCTCGCGGACCAGCGCGGTCGCCAACGGCATCTCTCTCGTTCCTCTGGTGACTCCGGAGATCGTCGTGGGCTCCGCGCTCTATCTCGTGGTGGTCAACCTTTATCAATTCGTTCCGCTCGGGCGGCCGGCCATGCTGCTCGGACACGTGACGTTCACTGTCTCGTACGTCCTGGTCATCGTCCGATCGCGCCTGCTGAGCATCGGTGGCGAGTACGAAGAAGCCGCGCGAGACCTGGGCGCGAACTCGCTGCAAGCCATCCGCACGATCTTGTTGCCGCTGTTGATGCCGGCAGTCTTCGCGTCGGCGATGATCGTGTTCGCGACCTCGCTCGACGACTTCGTGGTCAGCCAGTTCCTTTTCGGTAGCGCCGACAACGAGACCGTGCCGATCCTGCTGTACAACGCGGTCCGCGCCGCCCCGACGCCAGCGCTCAACGCACTGGCGAGCATCCTCCTGGTGGGTTCGTTCCTCGCGCTGATCCTCGCCTACGTCGCGCTTCGCGCACGGCGACGCAGTGGCGATGAGTCGGCACTCGAGACCCTCGCCGACTGGGGCTGATCCGACTCATCCAGGCTCCGGCTGATCCCGGCGGATCAGCCGACCTCGGCGTACGCGACGTGCTGGTCGGACGAGGCAGCGAGCAGGCGCAGCGCCTCCGCCGGCAGGCACACCGTGACCGGCTGCCCGGCTGCGAAGGCCTCGTTGCCGGACGTGTTGGTGACGAGCGACTGCACGACCGCGCCCTGCGGCAGCCGCACCATCACCTGCGTTGTCGAGCCGAGGAAGACCGTGCGGTCGACCATGCCCGGCAACCGGTTGGCGCCCGGGAGTCCGGCCTCGGTCACCTCGACGCACTCCGGCCGGATGACCGCGCGGCCGGGTCCGGCGTCATGCCCGGACGGCGCCCGAGCCTCGAGGGTGAACTCGCCGAAATGAACGGTGCGCGTGAGCCCACCGCCGGGATCGCACTCCACGTCCAGCAGGTTGGCGACACCCAGGAAGTCCGCGACGAACTCGGTGAGAGGCTCGCGGTACACCTCCTCCGGAGTCCCCAACTGCATGATCCGGCCCCCGTCCATCACCACCAGCCGGTTCGACATCTCGAGCGCTTCCTCCTGATCGTGCGTCACGAACACGAAGGTGATGCCGATCTCCCGCTGGAGGCCGGTCAGCTCAGCGCGCAGCGAATGCCGAAGCTTCGCATCGAGGGCACCGAGTGGTTCGTCGAGGAGGAGCACGGCCGGCTCGAGGACGAGCGCCCTGGCCAGCGCCACGCGTTGCTGTTGTCCGCCCGACAGCTGGTGCGGGCGCCGCTTGCCGTACCCCGAGAGCTGGACGAGCTCGAGCGCCTTCGCGACCTGTGACTCCTTGACCCGCTTGTCCAGGTCCTTGCGCCATCTCAGCCCGTAGGCCACGTTGTGCTCGACGTCGAGGTGTGGGAACAGGGCGTAGCTCTGGAAGACCGTGTTGACGGGGCGCTTGTGCGCAGGGGTCTGCGCGACGTCGACATCGTCGATGAAGATCTGCCCGGCGGTGGGCTGCTCGAAGCCGGCCAGCATGCGCAGCGTGGTGGTCTTGCCGCATCCCGAGGGGCCGAGGAGTGTGAAGAACTCACCCGCCTTGATGTCGATGTCGATCCCGTCCACCGCGGTGACATCGTCGAAGTCCTTGCGGAGACCGACGATCGAGATGGACCCGCCGGTGTGATGACTTCCTGGTTCGCCTCGGACCATGCGCGGAAGTCTAGACAGCGCAGACGGCGGACGGAACCACATGACTGAATATTCAGTTAGTGTCGTGGATGCGTGCGTAGGAGGCGTAGAGCGCCTCTCGAGACATGCCCTAGAATTTCTCTGAATCCCCGTTCAGTGCCCAGACGCATCATGGTGTCCGGGCATCGACATCGCCGGAGGAGGCGAGATGACGACGATCCCACCCGCACCCCTTGACCCCGAGCAGGTCGCGCTGGCGCTGGCACCGTTCGGCGAGAGCCGGTTGCTGCCTCGCGACGCCTATGTGTCGCAGGAGGTCTTGGAGTGGGAACGTCGATATCTGTTCGACGACTGGATGTGCGTCGGGCGCTCGGCCGACATCCCGGTCACCGGGCTCCGGGCCGAGTCGGTCGGCGGCTACGGCGTACTCCTGGTGCGTGACAAGGACGGCGTGCTCCGCGCGTTCGAGAACGCGTGCCGTCACCGGGGTCACGAGCTGCTGCCGTGCGGAGGCTCGGCCGAGTCGCCCAGGGCGATCGTCTGCCCTTACCACGCCTGGTCCTACCGACACGACGGCAGCCTGATCGGCGCGCCGAACTTCAAGGACATCGACGCACACTACGACCGGTCCACCCTCGGTCTGGTGCCCATGAGGGTGCACGAGTGGCACGGGTGGGTCTTCGTCGACCGGACCGGCACCGCCCAGGACTTCACCGACCACATCGGCGAGCTCGAGACCATCGTCGCGCCGTACGACGCCGAGTCCTTGGTGACGGCAGAGACACACACCTACGAGGTCGAGGCGAACTGGAAGGTCATCGTCGAGAACTACCAGGAGTGCTACCACTGCTCGATGATCCACCCGGAGCTCTGCCGGATCTCGCCGCCCAACAGCGGTGACAACTACCAGGAGCGCACCGGCAGCTGGGTCGGCGGCTGGATGGACCTGCGCGCCGGCATGGAGACGATGTCGCTCGACGGGCGGAGCGGGGGTCTGGCGATGGCCCGGCTCGACGAGCACGAGCTGTCGCACGTGATGTACGCCGCGGTGCTGCCGAACCTGTTGATCTCGCTGCACCCCGACTACGTGATGACCCACATGTTGGTGCCGCTGTCGCCGGGGCGGACGAGGATCACCTGCTCGTGGGCCTTCCCGCCGGACGTCGTTGAGAAGGAGGGCTTCAGCCCGGCGTACGCCGTCGACTTCTGGGACCTCACCAACCGCCAGGACTGGGCCGCCTGCGAAGGCGTCCAGCGTGGCCTGGCGACCCCCCACTACGACGCTGGCCCGCTGGCCCCCGACGAGTCCGGCGTCTACCACTTCACCTCCACCATGGCGAGGGCCTACCAGGGTCGGCCTTAGACGCAGCTGCCTACCGGGCTCTCGGGCTGGCGGTACGCCACACCACGACTCTCGGTGCCGGAGACGTCGCCCGCGCCCTCGCCGATCGGCTTCACTGATCCAAAGAGCAAGGCGTCCGAGCACTGCACGACTGTCAACGAAACGTTGACACCCGCGCAGTACTCACCGGCAGGCTTTGGAGCTCATGACCGGCGGCTTCCGTGGCCGTCGCTGGTCGAGCCGGTCGAGCCGACGCCCCTCGACCTCCGCCCCCGTCGCGGACCTCGCAGGCTCGGTCCGCGGGGCGGCTCAGCTGGTCCACGCGCGCCAGAGGGCGGCGTACTCACCGTTCTGCGAGACCAGCTCGGGGTGCGAGCCCAGCTCGACGACCTCGCCGTCGATGACGACCGCGATCCGGTCGGCGTCGTGCGCAGTGTGGAGGCGGTGGGCGATGGCGACCACGGTGCGGCCGTCGAGGAGTGCGCTCATCGAGCCCTCGAGAGTGCGGGCCGTCCGTGGGTCGATCAGCGACGTCGCCTCGTCGAGCACGAGGGTGTGCGGGTCGGCGATGATCAGCCGGGCGAGGGCGATCTGCTGGGCCTGGGCGGGCGTGAGCGCCTGGTTGCCGGACCCGATCAGGGTGTCGAGTCCGCGCGGCAGCCGCTCCACCCAGTCGCGTGAACCCACCGCGGACAGCGCGTCCCAGACCGCGTCGTCGGAGGAGTCCTCACGGGCGAGCACGATGTTGTCGCGGACGGTCCCCACGAAGACGTGGTGCTCCTGGGTGACCAGGGCGACCTCGGTCCTCAGCAGCTCCAGCGGCAACGCGACCAGCTCGACCCCGCCGACCGTCACCGATCCGGTGCGGGGGCCGTTGATGCCCGACAGCAGCCGCCCGAGCGTCGACTTCCCGGACCCCGACGGCCCGACGATCGCCAGCCGCTCACCGACCTCGAGGTCCAGAGACACCCCGTGGAGCACGTCGTGCCCCTCGCGGTAGGCGAACCGCAGGTCCTCGCCGACCAGGTGCGGGCTCTCGGGCCGGGCCGAGCCGGCCACCCGGTCCTCGGGCACCTGCGCGATGCCCAGCAGTCGGCTGGTCGACGCGATCCCGACCTGGAGCCGGTCCATCTCGCCCACCAACCGGTCGAGCGGTCCGCTCAACGACTCGACGTACAGCAGCGCAGCGGTGATCTGCCCGAGCGAGACCCATCCGCGCGACACGCCCCACGCACCCACCAGCAGGGTGACGACACGCGGGCTGTTGAAGCAGATGTCGATGACGCAGAAGAGCAGGTTCCGCAGTGTCATCGTGTACCGCTCGGCCTGAGCCGACACGGCGATGTCGTCGTCGCCGGCCCCGACCCGGAGGTCGCGCAACCCGAGCGCCTCCACGGTGCGGGCGCCCTCCACGGTCTCGGTGAGCGTGGTGTTGATCCGGGAGTACGTCGAACCCTCGGTGATGTAGCCCTTCGGGGCGCGCTGGAGGTAGCGGCGCACCTGGAACCCGGACGCAGCGATCAGCACCAGCGACGGGATCGCCAGCACGATGCTGTTGAGCAGCATCGCCACCACCGACAGGCCGACCGTCAGCCCCGAGATGATCGCCTGGGGCAGGCCGAACTGCACCGAGCGGCTCATGGTGCCGACGTCCCGGGTGACCCGTGTGACCAGGTCGCCGGTCGACGCGCCCTCGACGCGTCCCAACGGCAGCCGGAGCACCGTGGACACGATGTACTCGCGGGCCGAGGAGAGCAGGTCCTGACCGAAGATCGTCGAGATCCGCTGGGCCAGGAAGGTCAGCAGGGCCTGGGTGCAGACCACAGCGACGATCAGCAGCGCGAGCCGGTCGAGCTGACCGGACAGGCCCGGGCCGCCCGCCTGCACGGAGTTGACCAGGCTGCCCAGCAGGCGGGGGACCACCAGCGCCGCCCCGGCAGCCAGCGCGTTCAGCGCGACCAGCCAGATCACCTCGGACTTCCGCTCTCGCAGGAGTCCGCGGAAGAAGGCGAGCACGACGTGGTTGTCCGCGACCGGCCAGCCGCGCTCCGGGCTTCGGGACGCGGCGTACGTCGCGCGGGCGCGCTCCTCGCGCAGCAGGTGACGACGGTGCAGCGCCGACAGCCGCTCGCGACGGCTCACGTCCCGCGGCGGGAGGAGCTCGGGCGGCACGGCCGGCTCGCGTGCGTCGCGGTCGCGCCAGGTCTCGGCCGAGGTCGCCAGCGGGTCAGACATGAGTGTGCTCATGGCCTGACACCTCCTCCACGGGCGCGTCCATCGACCGGGCGACCACACGGCGGTACGCCGGGCTGTCGCGCAGCAGGTCCTCGTGGGTCCCGTCGACCGTGGCCTTGCCGTCCTCGAACAGCACGACCCGGTCGGCGTGGTGCAGCCACAGCGGCGACACCGTCGACACCACGGTCGTCCGCCCGCGACGAACCGCGGCCACGCGCTCCGCGATGCGTGCCTCGGTGTGCGCGTCGACCGCCGACGTCGGCTCGACCAGGACCAGGATCGGAGCCTCGACGGCCAGCGCGCGAGCCAGCACGACCCGTTGCCGCTGACCACCCGACAGTCCGCGGCCGCGCTCGTCGAGCAGCCCCTGCCAGCCGCCTGGCAGCGCGTCGTAGACGTCCTCGGCGTTGGCCACCCGGACCGCGTGCTCGGCCTGCTGCCGGGTCAGCCGCCCGTGCGGGTCGATGGCGTCCTGGAGCGTCCCGGCGAAGAGCTGGCTGCCGGTGTCGCTGACCAGGATGTGGCGGCGTACGTCGTCCAGCGAGGCCGCGCCGAGGTCGACGCCGCCGAGCCGGACTCCCCACTCGCGGGTGGCCAGCTCCTCGTCCAGCGCCGCCAGGCGCGCGCGCTCGGCCAGCCGCTGGGCCCGGGCACGTCGAGCCGCACGCCCCTTCAGTCCCTCCTCGAGCTCCTGGCTCACCGGCTCCGTGTCCGCCGGCAGGTAGCGGCCCAGCCGGTCGGCCAGGGCCGCGGTGTCCTCCGGCACCGCGGAGACGACGATCGTCAGCTCGCCGTCATGGGCAGTGAAGCCGCTGAGCACGTCGTACAGGTCGGCGTCCTCGGGCAGCGGGGTGCTGGTCTCGAGGTCTGGCCACGGCGGCTGGTGCTCGAAGATCACGATCGCCTTGCGCGCCGAGACCATGGCTCGGGTGACCTTCTGGGCGAGCTCGAAGAAGGTCTGGATCGGGTAGATCATGAACAGCGCGTAGCCGAGGAAGCTGATCAGCTGACCGATGGTGAGGTCGCCGTCGATCACCTGGTGGGTGCCCAGCCAGACCAGCAGCACGATGAAGACCCCGGAGAACAGCACCCCGACGGCCTCGATCGCGGCCTGCCAGATACCGGCGGACACGCCGGCCTGCCGCGCGAGCTGCGACTGCGCGTCGTAGTTGCGGCCGAACGTCCGCTCGCCGCCGATCCCCCGCAGGATGCGCAGGCCCGCGACGATGTCGGTCGCCATCGAGGTGAGCTCGGAGTTGCGACCACGCTCGAGCTGCTGCCGTCGGTGGAGCGGCTTGAGCAGCGGCATCGCCGCGCCCACCAGCACAGGGGCCGCGAGCAGCATCAGGATGCCGAGGTTCGGCGAGAGCGTCAGCACGATGAACGCGACGACCAGGTAGGCGACCACCTGCGAGCCCGCGCGGGCGATGATCTCGGTCAGCGCTCCGAACTCGTCGGAGTCGCTCGACGCCACGCTCAGCACCTCGCCGGTCGGCGTACGCCGCGGCAGGACGTGCCCCATCTGCACGACCTTGCGGGTCACCATCTTCATCGTCCCGTACAGGTTGATCAGCCAGCTCCGGACGACCAGCGTGTGCAGCACGATGCCGAACGTCGCGCCGATCACCGTGACCAGGAGCAGCATCCCGGCCCAGAACAGCGTGCCGCTGGTCGAGTGCACGACGATCCCGTGGTCGACGGCCTTGCCGAACAGGAGCGGGCCGACCGTCAGCGGCAGCTGCCACAGCACGCCGACGACGGTCGAGAGCGCGATCACCGGCCACTGCTGCTTCAGGAACCACCTCAAGAACGCCGCCGGGGTGCGCGTGTCCGGCGCGGCGCTCGGCTTCCGACCGGCCGCGCTGTAGAAGGTGGAGATCTCCGGAGGGAAGTCGCGCATGGCACCTCGAGCCTACGGTCGCCGGCGCCTGCCCTGCGACCGGTTTAGGTGGGGTGGCAGCAGCTTGCGTCCACTACGCTGAGCCGTTGAGGGAGGCCGGATGACAGCCCATGAGCACGAGGATGAGTGGCCAGTCGGCGGGCTCGCCGGGCCGGTCCGCCGATGGCGGGTCCTGAGGGGTCGCAACCGGTTCGCCGTCTTCGGAGGCTGCGTCGTCGGGGCAGCCGTCGTCGGGACACTCTCCGGGGTCTTCGACGACTTCGGTGACGGGTTCGACATCGGTGCCGCCGTGTTCTTCTTCGCGTCGATGCTCGTGATCCTCATGTACGTGCCGGAGCTCGCGCGGTGGTTCAAGCGGATGAACGGATGAGGCGCTCGGGGCCAAGTCCTAGTCTGGCGCCATGCCCTTCTACCGGAGTGTCGGATCTGTTCCTCCCAAGCGCCACACCCAGCATCGTGATCCGGAGGGCCGGCTCTACCACGAGGAGCTGATGGGGGAGGAGGGCTTCTCGTCGGACTCCTCCCTGCTGTACCACGTGGGTGTCCCGTCGGGCATCGTCGACTCCCAGGTCTGGGATCTGCCCGACCAGTCGCGCACCTGCAACCACCCCCTCAAGCCGCGACACCTCAAGCTGCACTCCCTGTTCCCCGAGCCCGGCGAGGGCGACGGAGCATGTCCGGTCGAGGGGCGGCGGCTGGTCCTGGGCAACAACGACGTCCGCATCAACTACGTGGTCACCGGCACCGGCCCGTCGCCGTACTACCGGAACGCCATCGGCGACGAGTGCGTGTACGTCGAGTCCGGCGCCGGCGTGGTGGAGACCGTGTTCGGTGTCGTGCCCTATCGCGCCCAGGACTACGTCCTGGTCCCGCGGGCGACCACGCACCGGTGGGTCCCCGCCCAAGACGCCACAGGGCCGAGCCGCCTCTATGTCATCGAGGCGAACTCGCACATCGCGCCGCCCAAGCGCTACCTGTCGCGGTTCGGGCAGCTGCTCGAGCACGCGCCGTACTGCGAACGAGACCTGCACGGACCCGGCGAGACCCTCATGGTCGAGCCCGGTTCCGACGGGTACAGAGACGTGGAGGTGCTGGTCAAGCACCGCGTCGGTGGTCAGGTCGTCGGCACTCGGATGACCTACGACACGCACCCGTTCGACGTGGTCGGCTGGGACGGCTGCCTGTACCCGTACACGTTCAACCTCGAGGACTACATGCCGATCACGGGCAAGATCCACCAGCCGCCGCCGGTGCACCAGGTCTTCGAGGGCTGGAACTTCGTGATCTGCAACTTCCTGCCCCGCAAGGTCGACTACCACCCGCTGTCGATCCCGGTGCCCTACTACCACTCGAACGTGGACAGCGACGAGATCATGTTCTACGTCGGTGGCGACTACGAGGCGCGGAAGGGGTCGGGCATCGGACTCGGCTCGATCTCCGTCCATCCCGGCGGCTATGCGCACGGGCCGCAGCCCAGCGCGATCGAGGCGTCCCTCGGCGCGGAGAGGTTCGAGGAGACCGCCGTCATGATCGACACGTTCCAGCCGCTCGACCTGGGCGAGGGCGGCGTCGCGTCCGAGGACCCGGCGTACGCCTGGAGCTGGGCGGGGCGCCACGCCGGTGATGCCGCCAGCGGCGGGGACGGCGGGCCTGCTGTGTACTCGAACTCCTGACCAACCCCCACCACACCCGACCCCCCAACCCCCCGTTCCGAGGCCACGGACATGACGGAGATCCTGGAGCCCCGCGAGGTGCCGCTCGGTGGCCTGCGCGCGATGACCGTCCGGAGGACGCTCCCACAGCGACAGCGATCGCTCATCGGCGCGTGGTGCTTCCTCGACCACTACGGTCCGGACCGAGTCGACGAGACCGGCGGCATGCTGGTCGCCCCGCATCCGCACATCGGACTGCAGACCGTGAGCTGGCTCTTCGGCGGGACGATCGAACACCGTGACAGTGCGGGCAACCATGCCCTGGTGAAGCCCGGCGAGCTCAACCTGATGACCGCCGGCCGCGGCATCTCGCACAGCGAGATCTCGACCGACGACACGACGGAGCTCCACGGGGTCCAGCTGTGGGTCGCGCTGCCCGCGGCCTACCGCGACACCGAGCCGGCGTTCAGGCACTACGCGCCGCCGGTGGTGCACGGCCAGGGCTGGGACGCCCAGGTGTTCCTGGGCTCGATGCTCGGGAGCGAGTCGCCGGTGGAGACGTTCAGCCCGCTGGTCGCGGCCGAGCTCATCCTCGACGGCGGCACGAGCCTGACCCCGGACACCCAGACCCCCTTCGAGCACGGCGTCCTGGTCGACTTCGGTCTGGTCCGGGTCAACGGCGAGGAGGTCAAGCAGCACCAGCTCGCATACGTCGCCCCGGGTGAGGCACTCGAGATCGAGGCAGCCGACCTCTCCCACGTCCTCGTGATCGGTGGCCGCCCGCTCGGCGAGGAGATCGTGATGTGGTGGAACTTCGTGGGTCGCGACCACGACGAGGTCGTGCAGGCGCGCGAGGACTGGATGGCCCAGATCACCGACAACTTCGGCACGATCCGGGACAGCTCGCAGATCTATGACGGGCGCTTCGGCATCGTCTCCGGGGACCACCTACCTCCCATCCCGGCTCCGGCGATGCCGAACGCCCGGCTCAAGCCGCGAGCCTAAAGCCTGAATCCGTGGCTAAGGACGTTCCGGGCCGGCGGAGCCGGAGCGGAACGTCCTTAGCGAGCGCCCGCCCACGGCCAGATGTCGGCGGGGCCTGCCAAGATGCGGGGCATGGGACCGGTCGTCGGTGAGGACGGGGTCGCCCGATGTCCGTGGGGCGACAGCGACGCGGTGATGCGGGCCTACCACGACGAGGAGTGGGGGCGACCGGTGCAGGGCGAGTCGGCGTACCTCGAGCGGCTCACCCTGGAAGCGTTCCAGTCCGGGCTGTCCTGGCGCACGATCCTGCTGAAGCGGCCGGCGTTCCGGATGGCGTTCCACGACTTCGACGTCGACCGCATCGCGGCGTACGACGAGCGCGACGTCGAGCGGCTGATGGCCGACGCCGGCATCGTCCGCAACCGGATGAAGGTCGACGCCGCGGTCACCAACGCCCGCGCCACCGTGGCGCTGCGTGACCGGGGCGGACTCGTGGCTCTCATCGAGCAGCACCGCCCTCAGACCTGGACGCCCCCCGCGACGACCGACGACCTCCGGCCGAGGACTCCTGAGTCCCTGGCCCTGTCCAAGGCCCTGAAGAAGGCGGGGTTCGCGTTCGTCGGTCCGACCACCATGCATGCGCTGATGGAGGCGGTCGGGCTGGTCGACGACCACCTGATCGGGTGCCACCGAGCGGCCGGTTGATGGAGCGGCTGATGTATCAGCCGAGCGGCACGGCACTCCTGTGAGATGCGCCGGGTCGACGGGGGCTCGGCGCCATCCCTGTGGGGCGCCTCGCGCGCACCACGCGACGGCCGCCGGTTTCACACCGGCGGCCGTTGGCAGGTCCCGGACCAGCCAGCACGTGCCACGACACGAGTAGCGTCGAACCATGCGTTCGGTCGTCTACTCCAGCCTGGGTGACTCTTCCGTCCTCGAGGTCGCCGAGCGCGACCTCCCCGAGCCGCACTGGGGGGAGGTCCGGGTCAGGCTCGCCGTCGCGGGGGTGAACCCGACGGACTGGAAGTTGCGCTCCGGGGCGACGGCGGCGTCGATGCCGTTCGACGAGATCTCGCCCGGCCAGGACGGAGCCGGCGTCGTCGACTCGGTGGGCAACGGCGTCTACGACCTCAAGCAGGGCGACCGGGTCTGGGTGTACCTGGCGCAGCACGAACGACCGCTGGGCACCGCCACCGAGTACACGGTGGTCCCGGCCGACCGCGCGGTGCGTCTCGGCCGGGCGTCGTACGACGTGGGCGCGAGCCTGGGCGTCCCGGCGATGACGGCGCACCGTGCCCTGACCATCCACGAGGACGGACCGAGCAGGCTCGGCCCGGGGGCGCTGGCGGAGCGCACGGTCCTGGTCACCGGCGGTGCGGGCGCCGTCGGTCATGCCGCGATCCAGCTCGCGGCCTGGGCCGGCGCGACGGTGGTCACCACCATCAGCAGCGACGAGAAGGCCACGCTCGCCAAGGCTGCCGGGGCCGACCACGTCGTCAACTACCGCGGGGGCGACGCGGCCGCGGAGATCAAGGCGATCGCGCCCGACGGGGTCGACCTCGTCGTCGACGTCGCGATCATCCAGAACGCCGACCTGGTGGCTGAGGTCCTCAAGCCTCGCGGTGCGGTCTCGGCGTACGCCAACACCGGAGGCTCCGACGTGACCCTTCCGGTCCGGCCGCTCATGGCGCGCAACGCGCGGCTGCAGTTCATCCTGCTGTACACCGTGGGTGAGGGAGCCCTGGCCACCGCCGCCCAGGACGTCGCGGCAGCTGTCGAGGAGGGCGCCCTGGAGGTGGGTGAGGAATCCGGACTGCCCCTCGTGCGTTACCCCCTCGACCAGACTGCAGCTGCCCACGACGCCGTCGAGAAGGGAGCCGTCGGGAAGGTCCTGATCGACGTCGCGGACCTCGACTGACCTCGACCGACCTCGACGGAAAAGGGCCCAGAAGGGGCAGGTCGGAGCGGGGTTCAGGCGATTTCGGGATCCCCTGAAGCGCTGTGTATCCTTCTCGACCGTCCGCCCCTTTAGCTCAGACGGCAGAGCGACTCCATGGTAAGGAGTAGGTCTACGGTTCGATTCCGTAAAGGGGCTCTGAGGCGGGGCCCTGAACCTACGGGGGCGCCCTCCTGGTGGGGTAGCTCAGTCGGTTAGAGCACACGGCTCATAATCGTGGTGTCGCGGGTTCGAGTCCCGCCCCCACTACCGCGGTGGCCGGACGACGGTCCGGGCCCCGACCAGCAGTACGACAGAAGGACACATCGTGGCCAGCAAGACCAGCGACGTTCGCCCGAAGATCACGCTCGCCTGCACCGAGTGCAAGGAGCGCAACTACATCACCAAGAAGAACCGGCGCAACGACCCCGACCGCATGGAGCTGTCGAAGTTCTGCCCGCGCTGCCGCAAGCACACTCCCCACCGAGAGACGCGTTGATCGCTCGTCGGTCCAGCTCGTCGAGACCACACACCGCCCGTCCGGCCTGCCCGGGCGGGCGTCGTCGTGTTCTCGATAGGTTCTGACTGTGCCGATCGACCAGTCGCTCGTCGGGCGGAGCTTCCCGCCGACCCGGCCCTACGCCGTGACCGAGGAGAACATCGGGGCGTTCGTCCGCGCGACCGGCGGTGAGTACGACGGCGGGCCCGCCCCGGCG
>JAICSC010000111.1 GCA_025937085.1 Nocardioides sp. | reverse complement strand
GGTCGACCGCGTCGACCACGCGTCCGACTGCCTCGAGCATCAGGTCACGTGGGATGTGCTCCCCGTCCTCGTAGCCGTACATCGCCGCGATCGCGTGGCTCGCCGTGGCGATCGCACGTGAGCTCTGGGCCTGCGCGACGGTACGGGCGCTGGCGACGTCCCAGACGTTCACCAGGGTGAGCAGCTTCGGGTCGGTGTGCAGAGCCAGCAACGCGGCGGCCCGGTCGGCGGTGGAGGTCATGGGTCCGAGTATGTCGAGGGGTCATCGCTCGCCGGTTGGTGAGGTCACTCTCTGACCGCCTCAACCTGGAGAGCCTCGACCGCGAGCTCGTTCCTCGCTGGCTGTCGGCCTCACCCCCAGAAGACCCGGTCGACGACCGCCCGGGCGCGACGGGTCGTCCGCAGGTAGTCGTTGACCATCTCGTCGGAGCGTCCGACGCCGTAGCCGAGAATGCTCGAGATCGCCGACCGCTCGCGAGCGTCACGCGGCACCTGGTCACCGCTGCGGCCGGTGACCAGCGTGATCGCGTTGCGGAGCCGGCTGACCGATCGCCAGGCATGGTCGAGGGCCGCATGGTCCGAGGCGGAGAGCAGGTCGGCGTCGCGGGCCGCGTCGAGCGCGGTGAGGGTGCGGGGGCTGCGCAGGGCCGGCACCCGACCGGCGTACCGCAGCTGCAGGAGCTGGACGGTCCACTCGATGTCGGCCAGGCCGCCGCGGCCGAGCTTGAGGTGGGTGTTCGGGTCGGCGCCGCGTGGCAGCCGCTCCTGCTCGACCCGGGCCTTCATCCGCCGGACCTCCGTCACGTCGGCGGCCGACAGGCCGTCCGGCGGATAGCGAAGCGGGTCGATCAGCGCGGTGAAGGCCTCACGCAGGACTCGGTCCCCGACGACTGCGTCGGCCCGGAGCAGCGCCTGGGCCTCCCAGACTTTCGACCACTTGGCGTAGTAGGCGGCGTACGACGCGAGCGTGCGCACCAGCGGACCCTGCTTGCCCTCGGGACGGAGGTCGGCGTCGACCACGAGCGCCGGGTCGGTGGCAGGGTTCAGCAGCAGCTGGCGCAGCTCGTTGGCGACCGCATGGGCGTACGTCGTCGCCTCCTCGCCGACGTCCGCGCCGACCGGGTCGTGCACGAACATCACGTCCGCGTCGCTGCCGTAGGACAGCTCGAACCCGCCGTACCGGCCCATCGCGATGACGGCCATGCGGGTCGGTGCATCGTCGAGGCCGCGTTGTTCGCGCACGGAACGGTCGGCAACCTCGAGCGTGGCCTGGAGGGTGGCGTCGGTCAGCCGCGCGAGGGCGGCGCCCACGGCGGCGACGTCGGTCTCGCCGAACAGCTCCCCCACGGCGATCCGGAACAGCTCCCGCCGCCGGATCGCGCGGATCGAGTGCACCGCCTCACCGGGATCGTCCTGTCGCTCCGCCGAGGCTCGCATCCGGTCCAGGAGCGCCTCGGAACCGAGCGGCTGCAGGTCCTCGCCGAGCATCCGGACGCCCTCCGGCTCGCGCTCGAGCAGGTCGGTGGCGTAGCGCGACGTGGCCAGCAGTCGGGCGAGCCGCTCGGCGACCTCGCCCTCGTCTCGCAACGTCTTGAGGTACCAGTGGGTCGAGCCCAGGCTCTCGCTGATGCGCCGGAACCCGAACAGGCCCGCGTCCGGGTCAGGGGCGTCGGCGAACCACTCGAGCATCGCCGGCAGCAGGGCCCGCTGGATCGCGGCGGTCCGCGTGACCCCGCTGGTCAGTGCCTCGAGGTGGCGCAGCGCGGCGCGGGGGTCGGCGTAGCCGAGGGCGGCGAGGCGCTGGCCCGCCGCCTCGGTCGTCAGCCGGGCGCCTGCGGCCGGGACCCGGGCGACCGCCTCGAGCAGCGGGCGGTAGAAGAGCTTCTCGTGGAGTCGGCGTACCTCGCGACGGTGGTCCGCCCACGCCTCCTCCAGCTCGCGGTCCGGCTCCTTGGTGTAGCCCATCCCGCGACCGATGCGCCGCAGGGACTCCTCGTCGGAGGGGACGACGTGCGTGCGGCGGAGGTGCTGGAGCTGGATGCGGTGCTCGAGCGTGCGGAGGAACTCGTACGCCGCGTGCAGCGCCCGGCCGTCCTCGCGACCGACGTAGCCGCGAGCGGTCAACGCGTCGAGCGCGTGCAGCGTGCCGGGGTCACGCAGGTGCTCGTCGGTGCGACCATGCACGAGCTGGAGCAGCTGGACGGCGAACTCCACGTCGCGGAGACCTCCGGAGCCGAGCTTGAGCTGGCGGTCGGCGTCACGCGCCGGGATGTTCTCGACCACGCGGAGGCGCATCGCCCGGACGTCGCCGACGAACCCGTCCCGCTCGGCGACCTGCCACACCAGGGGCTCGACCAGGGACAGGAACTCCCCTCCGAGCTCGAGGTCGCCCGCGACGGGTCGCGCCTTCAGCAGAGCCTGGAACTCCCACGTCTTGGCCCACCGCTCGTAGTAGGCACGATGACTCGCGAGCGTGCGGACCAGGGGTCCAGCCGCCCCTTCGGGGCGCAGGTTCGCGTCGACCGGCCAGATCGTGCCCTCCCGGGTGTGCTCCGAGCAGGCCTGCATGAGCAACGACGCGAGCTGGGTGGCGGCGCGCGCCGCGCCCGCCTCGTCGACCCCGTCGGCCGGCTCGAACACGTAGAGGACGTCGACGTCGGAGACGTAGTTGAGCTCGTGGCCGCCACACTTGCCGAGCGCGACGACGGCGAACCGGACGCTGTCGGCCGTCCCGACCTGCGACCGGGCGATCGCCAGCGCGGCGTCCAGCGTGCCGGCCGCGAGGTCGGAGAGCTCCGCCGACGCGTCGTCGACGCCGAGGTGGTGGGCGAGGTCGCGAGCGGCGAGACGGGTGAGCAGCCTGCGGTACTCCACACGCAAGGCGTCGACGGCGTCGCCGTGCGGGAGCGTGGCGGTCGGGTGCTCGCTCGCGGGATCGGCGCCGACCGCCCGCAGCAGCGCGGCACGCACGGCGTACGCCGCCGGCCGGGTGGAGCCGAGGAACGGGTCGGCGAGCTCTCGCCACTGCTCCGGATGTCGGCAGAGGTGGTCGGCCAGCGCCTGGCTGGCGCCGAGGACCGAGAGCAGCCGCATCGCGGTGCCCTCATCGGCGGCGAGCTCCTGCAGCAGAGGCGGGTCCGCCCGCTCGGCGAGCCGGACCAGCCCGGAGAGGGCCTGGTCGGGGTCAGCGGTCCGGTCGAGCAGCCCGACCAGGGTTTCGGCCGGGTCGCCGAGCCGGGCGAGATCGCGGGCGGCCCGCTCGGAGTCCTGGAAGCCCAGGCGCAGCAGCTGCCGTCGAGAGCTCGCCGGCCGACTCATCGCGGGCTCATCCGGGAACTCATCGGCTCGGGTCGGTGCGGCTCAGCGCGCGGCAGCCGCGGCCACCAGCTCGGCGAACCGGGCGGCGAGCGGTCGCCAGGCGTCGTCGAGGTCCCGGCGGGAGCGGACCAGGTCGTCCAGGACCCGCTCCTTCTCGGCTTCCGGAAGGCTGCCATCGGTGGCCCAGGCAGCCACCAGCGCGTCGTCGACCTCGGGGTGCCACTGGATGCCCCAGACCGTCGGCGCGTGCCGGGCCGCCTGGACCTCGCCGGTGGTCGCGGTCGCCAGCTGCCGGGCGCCGTCGGGGAGCCGGGTCACGACGTCGTCGTTCCAGTGCATGCCACGACGCGGGCCGGTCAGCCCACCCATCAGCTCGTCGTCCACCGCCTCGGCGTTCCAGCCGACGTCGAGCAGGCCGAGCTGACGGCCGTTCGGGTTGACCGCGATGTCGCCCCCGAGAGCGACGGCGCAGAGCTGGTGGCCGAGGCAGATGCCGAGCGTCGGGACGGACGAGCGTGCGGCCGACCGGATCAGCTCGCGGGTCGCGGGCAGCCAGTCGGCCTTCAGGTCGTCGTGCGCACCGATCGCACCACCCATGACGACGAGCCCGTCGAACCCGTCGGCGGACGTCGGGACGTCGTCCCCGTCGTACGCCCGGCAGACCGCGAGATCGACGCCCTCCATCCAGGCACCCATGAGATGGATCGGGTCGTCGGCCTCGTGCTGGACGACGAGCACGCGCGGGGTCACGCCGCCCAACCTACCCGGGGCGGTCCTGACCCGTGGCTCGGCCGATCCATTGACCGCTGCCATCGACGCGGCGAGACTGAAAGGTCTCACGGAGGGGAGCCCGGCAATGACATGGAACCTGACCGGGAGCTACGTCGAGACCTGTTCGTGCGAGTTGATGTGCCCGTGCAACCTGTCCTTCGACCACGGAGCCACCTACGACTTCTGCCGCGTGACGCTTGCCTTCGACATCCGCGAGGGTGACATCGAGGGCACCGACATCACGGGACGCAAGGTGGTGCTGATCGCCGACACCCCGAAGGTGATGACCGAGGGCAACTGGCGCCTCGGTGTCTTCATCGACGAGGACGCGACCGACGAGCAGCTCGACAAGCTCGTCCAGGTGTTCGGCGGTCAGCTCGGCGGTCCGATGGGTGCCCTGGCACCTCTGGTCGGGGAGGTCGTCGGAGTCGAGCGGGCTGCGATCGAGGTGGACGACGACGGGTTGCGGCACACGGTGCGAGTCGGTGACTCGATCGACTTCGAGATCGAGGACGTCGTCCCGTTCGGGGTCGAGACCGGCGAGCCGGTGCGCTTCAACGGGATGTTCCACCCGGTCGGAACCGACCTGACCATGGCCGAGGCGAGGCGCACGCGCATCAACGCCTTCGGGATCTCGTTCGAGGGCAAGACCGGGCTGTCCAAGTCCGAGTTCTCCTGGGCCGCCTGACCCTCGGCGATGGGCTCGGCAGCCTCACCCGGCACGAGCGCGGGTCTGGGCCCGGCGTACGCCGCGGCTCGCGCACGGCTCGGACTGGTGGCGGCGCTGTTCGCGCTTGCCGCTCTCGGCTGGCTCTGGACTTCCCGCGAGATGCGCGGCATGGACGCCGGCCCGTGGACCAGCCTCGGGAGTCTGGGCTGGTTCCTCGGCATCTGGGTCGTGATGACGGCCGCGATGATGCTGCCCTCGGTCGCACCCACCGTGACCTTGTACACGCGCATCACCAAGGAGCGCTCTCCACTTTCGCCGTGGCTCTTCACCGGTGGCTACCTACTGATCTGGGCCGCCGCCGGTCTCGCCGCCTACGTCGTGGGCGCCGCCGCAACGTCGTGGTCGGGTGGCGCACTCGCGTGGAGCCGGGCCGGTCACGGGCTCGCGGGGGCCACCCTTCTCGTCGCGGCGGGATACGAGCTCACCCCCCTCAAGGACGTCTGCCTCTCCAAGTGCCGCAGCCCGCTCGGCGCGCTCCTGGGCTCCTGGCGAGACGGGCTGACCGGGGCCGCGCGGATGGGAGCCCGCAACGGCGCCTGGTGCGTGGGCTGTTGTTGGGCGCTGATGGCCTCGCTGTTCGCGCTCGGGGTAATGAGCGTCTTCTGGATGGCCTTCGTCGCGGGCCTGATCGCCCTCGAGAAGACCCTCCCCTGGCGACGGGGGGTCACGCTGGGCACGGCGGCGCTGTTGGCCGGCATCGGCGTCCTGCTGCTCGTGGCCCCCGAAGCGCTCCCCAGGCTCACCCTCCCGGCCGGCGACAGCATGCCGATGGGCTGAGCCTGAGGGGCCTACAGCACCGGCAGCATCCGGTCGCGCTCGAACGCCGACACCTCGGTGCGGTACTCACGCCACTCGGTGCGCTTGTTGCGCAGGAAGAAGTCGAAGACGTGCTCGCCCAGCGTCTCGGCGAGCAGCTCGGAGTCCTCGGCCACCCGGATCGCCTCGGACAGGCTGGTCGGCAGCGGCTCGATGCCGAGACTCTTGCGCTCCCGCTCGGTCAGCAACCACACGTCGTCCTCGGCCTCGCGGGGCAGTGGGTAGTCCTCCTCGATGCCCTTCATCCCGGCCGCGAGCACCACCGCGTACGCGAGGTAGGGGTTGCAGGCCGAGTCGATCGTGCGGAGCTCCACGCGTGTCGAGACACCCTTCTGCGGCTTGTACATCGGCACCCGCACCATCGCCGAGCGGTTGTTGTGCCCCCAGCAGATGTACGACGGCGCCTCACCCCCGCCGAGCAGCCGCTTGTAGCTGTTCACCCACTGGTTCGTGACGACCGCGATCTCGTTGGCATGCCGCAGGATGCCGGCGATGAACTGCCGGCCGGTCTTGGACAGCTGGTACTCCGCACCCGCCTCGAAGAACGTGTTCCGATCCCCCTCGAACAGCGACACGTGGGTGTGCATCGCCGAGCCGGGATGGGCCGTGAACGGCTTGGGCATGAACGTCGCCCAGACGCCTTGGCTCAGCGCCACCTCCCGGATCACCGTCCGGAACGTCATGATGTTGTCCGCCGTCGACAGGGCGTCGGCGTACCGCAGGTCGATCTCCTGCTGGCCAGGCCCGCCCTCGTGGTGGCTGAACTCGACCGAGATCCCCATCGACTCCAGCATCGTGATCGCCTCGCGCCGGAAGTCGGCGCCCTGGGACTGGGCAGTGTGGTCGAAGTACCCCGACCGGTCCACGGGAACCGGGTCGACGCCGGGGGTCGGGCTGTCCCTGAAGAGGTAGAACTCGATCTCGGGATGGGTGTAGAAGGTGAAGCCCTGCTCGGCGGCGTTGCCGAGGGTCCGCTTGAGCACGTGCCGCGGGTCGGCGTACGACGGGGAGCCGTCGGGCATCACGATGTCGCAGAACATCCGGGCCGTGCTGGGACCGTCGCCGCTGCGCCACGGCAGGATCTGGAACGTCGCGGGGTCGGGCTTGGCGAGCATGTCGGCCTCGTAGACCCGAGCGAACCCCTCGATCGCCGAGCCGTCGAAGCCGATGCCCTCGTCGAACGCGCCCTCGAGCTCGGCCGGCGCCACGGCGACCGACTTGAGGAACCCGAGCACGTCGGTGAACCAGAGACGGACGAACCGGACGTCGCGCTCCTCGAGCGCGCGCAGCACGAAGTCTTCCTGCTTGCCCATGCCGCGCAGTGTGACTCAGCCGTGTTACGGCGATGTTGCACGTAGCTCACTTCTGGCAGGTGATGACCTCCTGCGACCCGAGGATGCCGCGGTCGGCCTGCATCAGGGGCCTCAGCCAGGCCTGGGTGACCTGTGCGTAGGCGAGGGTCCCGTTGGTCGGGCCGGTGTTGCCGCCGGTCCGCACCTTGCGGATCGTCAGCGGGATCGTCAGGGACCTCGACGACGTACCCGCCCAGCATGCCGAGCCGTGGCTCGCTGCGCGGGCGGTCTTGAACGCTACGGCGTCACCGACCTTCTGGCCGGCATACCTCCAGGCGACCAGCGCGGTGTAGCCGGTGTTGCCCTCCCACGGGCCGTAGACCGTGGTGGTGATGCCGCGGGTCAGGTTGCGTGGCACCCGGAACGTGACCTGACCGTTCCTCATGGTCTTCGGTTCGGCCGCCCAGGTGTTCTCCGCCCGCAGCGCTCCGTTGATCACGCCGATCTGGCAGCCGGTGCAGTTCGCGGCCGTCAGGGTCAGCTTTGTCACCGGCGGCTTGGTGCAGTAGAAGGCGTCCTGGTTGGCGATCGTGCCCTTGTAGGCCTTCACCATCGGTCTCCAGCTCGACATCGAGTGGGTCGCGTAGGCCAGCGGCATCTTCGTCCGGTGCCCGTCCAGGGTCTTCGCGGGCACTCGCGCGACGCGGAAGCCGAGCCGGACGTCGTCCACGTTCGTCCCGGCCCAGCAACCCTCGGCCCGCCGGGCGTGCCGGGCGGCCTTGCGGGTGACGTGGGAGTCGATCGCGTGACCGGCGTACCTGGTCACGATGTTCGGGACGGCGCCGGTGTCGCCCTCCCAGGGCGCCCGGAGCACGAAAGACAGCCCCTTGGTCCGTGAGGTCCGGACGTGGAACACCACGCGTTGGTCGCTGCCGATCCGCTTGGACCTCGAGGTCCACACGTGCGGGTTGCCCGTCACCGCATGCTGCAGCTGCACCGAGCACCGGTCGCAGCCCGTTATGTGCAGGTGCACGGTGGTCTTCGCGGGCGTCGAGGCGCGTGCGCCGCCGTCGGCGGCGTGCGCCTCGCCCTGGGCCGTGGTGCTGAGTGCCGCCGCGGCGAGTGTCGCCACCACCGCAACGGTACGTCGTACCCGAGTCATGTCCGTCTCCTCCGGATCGATGCGGCTCCCCTGTGGGGCCGCCGTTGTCCACTACGACTCAGCAGGAGCGGAGAATGTTGCGCGACATACGCCCGACCGGGTCACGATCGGGTCACGAGACCGGTACGTGCTCCAGGTCCGCCAGCCAGGCGGTGGCCGCCGCGTCGCTGGGCATCCGCCAGTCGCCGCGCGGGCTCATCGTGCCGCCCGGGCTCACCTTCGGTCCGTTCGGCAACGCACTGCGCTTGAACTGGCTGGCGAAGAACCGCCGGCAGAACACCTCGAGCCAGTGCCTGATCTCGCCGAGGTCGTACGACGTCCGGCCCTCGGCCGGATACCCGGGCGGCCACTCCCCCTCGGCCACGTCGTGCCACGCCTGCCAGGCGAGGAAGGCGATCTTGGTCGGCCGGTAGCCGCGCCGCAGCACGTGGTACAGCGTGAAGTCCTGCAGCGCGTAGGGCCCGACGGTGTCCTCGGTCGCCTGCGCCTTCCGGCCCTCGACCGTCGGGATCAGCTCGGGCGTGATCTCCTGGCCGAGGACCTCGCCGAGCACGCGGCCCGCCGCCTCCTCGAGCTGCTCGCTGTCGATCACCCAACGGATCAGGTGCTGGATCAACGTCTTCGGGACGCCGGCGTTCACGTTGTAGTGCGACATCTGGTCGCCCACGCCGTAGGTGCACCAGCCGAGGGCGAGCTCGCTCAGGTCACCGGTACCGACCACGATGCCGCCGCGCTGGTTCGCCAGCCGGAAGAGGTAGTCGGTGCGGAGCCCGGCCTGGACGTTCTCGTAGGTCACGTCGTACGCCGCGTCGGGCTCTGCATTCGGATCGGCCGCCGGGTGCACGGCCGGGTGGTCGAGGTCCTTGAGCAGCTGCTCGGCGGCCGGCTTGATGTCGATCTCGTCGAAGGTGACCCCGAGGGAGCCGGCGAGCCTGGTCGCCAGCGACTTCGTCTTCTCTCCCGTAGCGAAGCCCGGCATCGTGAACGCGAGCACGTCGCTGCGCGGCCGGTCGAGCGCGTCCATGGCGCGGCACGCGACGATCAGCGCGTGGGTCGAGTCCAGGCCGCCGCTGATGCCGATGACCGCCTTCGGCTGGCCGATCGCCTCCAGCCGCTGGATGAGACCCGCGACCTGGATGTGGTAGGCCTCGTAGCAGTCGAGGGCGAGCCGGTCGGGGTCGTCGGGGACGAACGGATAGCGGTCGAGCTTGCGCCGCAGCCCGATGTCACCGGTCGGCGGTGTGAGCTCGAACCCCACCTCACGGAAGGCTCCGCCGGGTTCTGCTGCCAGGGTCCTCCGGTTGTCGTCGAAGGTCCCCTGTCGCAGCCGCTCCTGGCGGATCCGGTCCAGGTCCACGTCGACCACGGTCCGCCGCGGACCCGACGGGAACCGCTCGCTCTCTCCCAGCAGGTCCCCGCACTCGTAGACCATCGTCTGGCCGTCCCAGCTCAAGTCGGTGGTCGACTCACCCTGGCCCGCTGCCGCGAAGACGTACGCCGCGTTGTCGCGGAGGCTGGCACTGCGCACCAGCAACCGCCGGTCCTCCGCCCGGGCCACCGTGATCGGGCTTCCGGACAGGTTGGCCAGGACGGTGGCCCCTGCGAGCGCCGCACCCGCACTGGGTGGGACCGGCACCCACATGTCCTCGCAGATCTCGACATGGAGTCGCAGGTCGGGCAGGTCCGAGGCCGCGAAGATCAGATCCGGCCCGAGCGGGACGTCGACGTCCGAGAGCCGGATCGTCGCACCGCGGAGGTCGTCCCCGGGCGCGAAGTGTCGCCGCTCGTAGAACTCGCGATAGTTCGGCAGGTACGACTTCGG
>JAICSC010000145.1 GCA_025937085.1 Nocardioides sp. | reverse complement strand
CCGCTCGGCCTGGCCGTCGCTGACCAGGCAGTAGAGCAGCGTCTCCTCGACGATCTCGCGTTGCGCCGCCGAGCCGCCCACCCGCGGCAGTCCGGGCAGGACATCGGCCAGCACCCGCGCGGCCTCGCCCCAGCGCTGCTCACCGGCAGCGAGCAGTGCCTCGCACACCGAGGCCACCGTCGTCCGCACGGCCAGCTCCGAGGTGCCCAGACAGTGGGTACGGAGCGCGGCGAGCCGTGGGAGGTCTCCCGCGGCTGCCAGTGCCAGGGCCGAGTGCAGCGCCACGAACGGGGTCGCGGGCCTGTCCACCAGGTCAGGGCCGGCCGCGTCGAGCACGCACTCGACGGGTGGTGGGGCGGCCTCGCCGATGAACGCCGACGTCCCGGCGGCCGCGTCCCAGCCGGACGTGGTCACCATCCAGCGCCACAGCAACGAGGCGGAGTCGATGAGTGCCCGCACCCCGGTGACGGTCGGCGGAGCCAGCTGCGTGTAGTAGCGCTGACGGACCGCCTCGGTGTCACCGATGGCGAGCTCGTGCAGGGCCGCGTGCCACGAGAAGTGCGCCCGGTGGCTCGCCGCGCGACCGCTCTCCACCACCCAGCCGTCGAGCCACGCCCGACCTGCCTCGTGCCGACCGGTCTCGTACATCACGTGCGTCTGCGCGTGTACGGCGTGCCCGGAGGTGGGCTCGCACTCCAGCGCGCTCTCGGCCAGCAGCCCGGCGTCGTCGAACCGCGACTGGTCCTGTCTGGTGAAGGCCAGCAGCGAGATGTACCACCAGTGGTCGCCGTACGCCGGCGCCAGCCCCTCGACCAGCTCCCAGGCCTCCTGCTGGATGTCGGTGACCCCGGAGAAGGCGATCGTCGGCACCGCCGCCGAGACCGCGAGCACGTCGCGCGGGTGCTGGGCGATGTGGTTCATCAAGGCTGTGGCCCCGGAGTTCCGGACGTCCTCGACCCGACGGCCCACCACGTCGACCAGGCTGCGCTCGCGGTCGTCCGCCCGGGACCGGGCCGCCTGGCGTGCCGCCTCGAGCGAGACGCGCACGTCCACCGGAGCCCCGGCCTCGTGCCCGAGCATGGCCAGGGCCGCGTGTGCGACCGCGAAGCCCGGGTCGAGGGTGACCGCCTCGACCAGCTTCTCGTCGGCCCCGGACTGGAGCCGCATCAGCCGCTCGAGCCCTGCGTTGTACGCCGCGGCCGCCTCCGCCGTGGTCGACAGGGGGAGGCCGAGCGGGTCGCGCGGCCGGGCGACGGGATGATGGCCACCCACGAGGCGGCCGTCGGCCAGGCGACGCGGCTCGGGCGCGATCTGCTCGAGCACAGCGGCCGAGACCTGCGCGGCCTGGATCCGGATCTCGGGGATCGCGGTCGACTCGTAGAGCTCACCCCGGCGTACCGACCCGAGCGTCCAGATCGGCGCGCTCGTGGTGCCCACGGAGTCGACGAGCCTTCCGGCGCGCGTCTGCAGGCCGAGCCCGGCGGTGCTCAGCCGGCCGAGCGCCACCCCCGCGCGCGGCGAGAGAAGGTCGTCGACGAGGGGGTTCGTGCCGGGCTGCACCACGGTGAGGGTGCCTGTGCAGTTCACCACCCAGCCGACCTCGCGGACACCGCCGTCGGTCAGCGTCACCCGCAGTCCGCCACCGGTGAGCGGCTCGACGCCGGCCACTTCGCCGGCGCTCCGGGTCAGCGTGCCGGACGCCTCGAGGGCGGCGATCACGTCCGCCGAGCCGGGTGGCATCCGGTGTCGCACCCGGCCCCACGCACTCGCGTCGTCCCGCAGGAACTCGGTACGGTCGTCGTCGCCCAGCCGCTGCCAGAGGGCCTGCACCACGGTTCGGAGACCGTCGACCGCGGGCCGCCAGTCGCCGGTCGAGCGCTGGACCCGCGCGATGTGCGCGGCGGCACGCGTGCGGTACTCCGCGAGGTTGTCGCCCCAGTCGTCGATCTCGGGGATCGCCGCCAGCTGGAGCTCGTCGGAGTGCCGTTCGGGGAGGTCCCCGCTGCGGGAGACGGCGTGGATGCGGCGGTCGGGCCGCGGTGCCGGCTCGGTCAGGGACAGGACGACGTCGACCATGGTCAGGCCTGTGCCGACCAGCAGCACGTCCGCCGGCCCGGCCGCGTCGCGACGTACGACGTCGACGGCTCCGGTGGCCCACGGGTCGGGCACGAAGAACGCCGAGCGCTGCAGCGCGTCGGGCGCCCAACCGACACTCGGCGGTCGCTCTCCGGTGGCCAGTACGACGGCGTCGCCGACCACCACGTGGCCGTCCTCGGTGCCCACGACCACACCGGAGTCGTCCCGTCGGATGCCGGTGGCCCGCACCCGCAGGTGGCGCAGTGAGACGTGCTCGTCGTGCGCGAAGGTGCGCCGGACCGTCTCGTCGAGGTAGCGCCCCCACTCGACGCGGGGGGCGAAGACGCCCGGCTCGGTCATCAGCTCGGGGTGCTGCCGTGCCCGCCAGGCGACGAAGTGGCCGGGATCCTCGGGCAAGGCGCTCATGCCGCCGGCGGCGACGTTGAGGAGGTGTTGGGGGTCGCTCGTGCCGAACGCGGTGCCCCGTGCCGGGTGCAGCACGGGGTCGACCAGCACCACCTCCAGTCGCGTCTCCCTCCTCCGGGCGGCGCGGGCGAGGTGCAGCGCGGTCAGGCTGCCGGATGCCCCGGCGCCGACGACGACCACGCGAGGTGTCGGTCGGTCGTGCTGCATGAGCGGGCCTCCCCCTTCGTCCCTGGGCCGGCGCTCCGGTGTCATAGTCGACTATTCTACTGCACTTTAGTTCACGGCACCGGCTCCCGCGTCGAACAGGGTCGTCAGGTGCCTACCGTAGAGCCGTGGAGTACGTCGAGGTAGCGCGGAGCGAGACCGAGCGGGGTGAGCTCGTGCTCCGGGAGCGCCGCCCCGGCCCGGACGACGCGCGCCGAGGGCCGGCCGTGCTCGAGCTACGGGCCAACGGGGTCTTCGTGATGGACACCTCCGAGCACGCCTCGGAGCGGGCCCTCGCCGAGGCCGCGCTCGACGCCGTGGCCGAGCCACGGCGGGTGCTCGTCGGCGGGTTGGGACTCGGGTTCACCCTCGACCGGGTCCTGGGTGACCGGCGGGTGGAGCACGTCGACGTGGTCGAGATCGAGCCGGCGCTGGTCGACTGGATGCGCGACGGCACCATCCCCCACGGCCGCCGGCTGCTGGCCGACGACCGGGCCAGGGTCGTGGTGGCCGACCTCGTGCGCGCGGTCACCGAGGCCGGGCCCGCGACGTACGACGTCGTGCTCCTGGACGTGGACAACGGACCCGCCCACCTCGTCCACACCGCCAACTCCGCGATCTACACCGAGCCCTTCCTGCAGGCGGTCCTGGGCCGGCTCACGCCGGCCGGCGCCCTGGTCGTCTGGTCTGCCGACCGTGCGCCTCAGCTCGCGGAGATGCTCCGGGCCGTCTTCGACGAGGTGGAGGAGCACGACCACGCCGTACGCCTGCAGGACCGGGACGAGCACTACTGGCTGTACGCCGCCCGGCGCGTAGCCTCGGGAGCATGAGCAGCCTGCCGGAGAACGGGCCGGAGACCGGGAGTGTTCGGATCGAGCACGACTCCATGGGCGAGGTCGAGGTGCCCGCCGACGCGCTGTGGCGGGCCCAGACCCAACGCGCCGTGCAGAACGTCCCGATCAGCGGTCGCCCACTCCCACCGGCCCTGATCCATGCCCTCGCCCGGATCAAGGGTGCGGCGGCAAGCACCAACGCCGGGCTCGACGTGATCTCGGCCGGGCAGCGCGACGCGATCGTGGCGGCGGTCTCGGAGATCGTCGAGGGGAAGCACGACGACCAGTTCCCGATCGACGTCTTCCAGACCGGCTCGGGCACCAGCACCAACATGAACGTGAACGAGGTCGTCTCGTCGCTCACCTCGCGCGCCGGCGTCGACTGCCACCCGAACGACGTGGTGAACGCCAGCCAGTCCTCCAACGACACGTTCCCGAGTGCGATCCATGTCGCCGCCGTCCTCGCGGCCGCTCCGCTCGACGACGCGATGGGGGTCCTCGCCGACGCACTGCGCCGCAAGGCCGAGGAGTACGCCGACGCGGTCAAGTCCGGCCGCACCCACTTGATGGACGCCACACCGGTCACCCTCGGCCAGGAGCTCGGCGGGTACGCCGCCACCGCGGCGTACGCCCGGGAGCGGTTGGCCGCCGCCCTCCCACGTGTCCGCGAGCTGCCCCTCGGCGGCACCGCTGTGGGCACTGGGATCAACACACCGCCTGCGTTCGCCGAGCAGACCATCGGACATCTCAACGCCGGGACCGGCGAGACGTTCACCGAGGCCCGCAACCACTTCGAGGCCCAGGGGACCCAGGACTCGCTCGTGGAGCTGAGCGGCGCGCTCAGGACGTACGCCGTCGGGCTGGTGAAGGTCTGCAACGACCTGCGCTGGATGGGCTCGGGGCCCACCGCGGGTCTGTCGGAGATCCACCTCCAGGACCTCCAGCCCGGGTCCAGCATCATGCCCGGCAAGGTCAACCCGGTCATCCCCGAGGCGACCCTCCAGGTCTGCGCGCAGGTGCTCGGCAACGACGCGGCGATCACGTTCGCCGGCGCCTCGGGCAGCTTCGAGCTCAACGTGATGCTCCCGGTCATCGCCCGCAACCTGCTGGAGTCGATGGAGCTGCTGACCAACGCCTCGCGCCTGCTCGCGACCTGCGTCGACGGGATCACCGGCGACCGCGAGCGGATGCGTGCGTACGCCGAGTCGTCACCCAGCATCGTCACACCGATGAACAAGTACGTCGGCTACGAGGCGGCCGCGAAGATCGCCAAGCAGGCCCTGGCGAACGGCGCCACGATCCGGCAGACGGTGCTCGACCTCGGCTACGTCGAGCGCGGCGAGATCAGCGAGGAGCAGCTCGACGAGGCGCTCGACGTGGAGCGGATGACCCGTCCGTGACCCAGGCGACGGCGGGGCGGAAGACCTACGTCATCACCGGTGGCTCCGACGGCATCGGGCTGGAGTGTGCGAGCCGGCTCGCGACGGCCGAGCCCGGCTGCCGGGTGGTGATCGTCGGCCGTGACCCACGGCGTACCGCGGCAGCCGTCGACCGGCTCCGCGCCGAGTCCCCCGACACCGCCGTCGACTCGTTGCTGTGCGACTTCGCCGACCAGGCCGCCGTACGTCGGCTGGCCGACGACCTGCTGACCACCTGCGACCGCATCGACGTACTGCTCAACAACGCCGGCACGGTGTTCTCCCGGCGTACCCTCACCGCCGACGGCATCGAGGCGACGTTCGCGGTCAACCACCTCGCCGGGTTCCTGCTGACCGAGCTGCTCCTCGACCGGATCCGCGAGAGCGCGCCGGCGCGGATCGTGTTCACCTCGTCGGAGGGGCACTACGCCGGCACGCTCGACCTCGACGACGTCGGCTTCGAGCACGGGTACTCGATCATGCGCGCCTACTCGCGTTCCAAGCTCGCCAACGTCCTCACCGCCAGGCTGCTCGCCCGACGGTTGGCCGGCACCGGGATCACCGTGAACTCGCTGCATCCAGGAGCGATCGCCACCAACATCTGGAGCGGGGCCCCGTGGTTCGCCCGCCCGGTGCTCGCGCTGATGAAGCGGCGGATGGAGAGTCCCGGGGTCGGCGGCTCACGGCTGGCGTACCTCGCCTCCAGCCCCGAGGTCGCGGGCCGGAGCGGCGGTTACTACCACCGCAACCGGCTCCGCGAGCCGTCCGAGCCCGCCCGCGACGACGGCCTCGGAGAGCGGCTCTACGCCGTGAGCGCGCGGCTGGTCGGCCTCCCGGACGTCAGTGACGGGTCAGGTTCACCCGGTGGGTCACCGTCAACGAACGGTTCTTGACCTGGTCGTTCGCCCACACCCGCAGGACCAGGCGGCCCTGACGGAGGTGGGCCAGCTTGGTGTGCCACCGGTGCTTGCCGTTGACGTGCACGTGGAGCGTCGTGCTCCGCGCGAGAGCCCTCGCCCGGGTCGAAGCCTTGCCCCAGCTGTGGCTCGACGATTGGTAGGCGTACCAGGTCCGGCCGCGCTTCTCGACGGCCTTCACCGACACCGTCGTGACGCCGGTGCCCGCATCGACGGCCGTGCCCCGCACCGGCCGCCACGACACGACGTGGTGCCGGTGCCGCGGCACGGTGATCGTGACGACGGGAGCGAACGAGTCCACCGTCACCGCGACGGGCGAGGAGTTCATCGAAGCGCTGTTGCCCGCCTGGTCGGTGAGCGTGACTTTCGGCGTGAACGTGCCGCCGCTGTGGTAGACGTGCGTCAGGGTGGTGCCGGAGCCCCAGCTCACCTTGGTGCCGTCCCCCCAGTCCACCCGACGGTCGATCAGGTTGGCGGGCGTCATGTTGTCTGCTAGGGAGGTCTGCACGAGCGTCACGGCGTCGATGTCCGCCCACGCGGTCGCCGGCTCCGTGGTGAAGGTTCCGGTCGGCGGCTGGTGGTCGGCCGACACCGTCACGGTCACGGCCGTGGCGCTGATCGGCCCGGAGCTGTTCCCCGCCTGGTCGGTCAGGATGACCTTCGGCGTGAACGTGCCGGCGTTCTGGTAGACGTGCGCCAGGGTGGTGCCCGAGGTCCAGTGCTGCGTGGGGCTCCCGTCGCCCCAGTCCACCTGACGATCGATCAGGTTGTCGGGCGTCACGTTGTCGTGGATGGCCTGCTGCGCGAGATGCACCGTGGACCCGGTCGAGGCGTTCGTCGGGCTGGTGGTGAAGGTGCCGGTCGGCGGCTGGGTGTCCCCGCCACTCACGCCGGGGTAGGCGGCGACGTACGGCTGCTTGTTGTTCGTCCCGTTCACCTGCTCACCGGTGAAGTTGCCTCCGACCCAGAGCTTCCCCGGGGTCGACGTGAACGCCCAGATGCCCGGGTAGGAGTTGTAGAGCCACGGGGTGAAATCGGGGTCGAGGTGTCCGGTGGCCGTGTACACGCCGACCAACATCCGGGCATTGACGGTGCTCTGCGAGTTTCCCTGGATCCAGACTCCGAGGCCGAAGTGACCGCCGTAGTAGACCTGTCCGTCGCCGGGTAGCCAGACGGCCTGGAAGTCGCCGGTCCCCCGGATCGTGGGCCAGGCCGGTTGGCCCGTGGCCAGGCTGAAGGCGCCACCGGCGTTGCCGGAGGTGGCGACGTAGGCGTTGGTTCCGTCGGTCTGGACGTCCCAGTACTGGTCGCAGTTGGAGCAGAGCTTGGCCGGAGCCCAGCTCTGCAGGGTGTTCGTGGACAGGTCGATGGAGGCGAGCTCGTTGCGCGTGGCCCCGTTGACCTGGGTGAAGCGACCGCTCACGATCAGCCGGTTCCCGGTCAGCGCGAGGCCCAGCACGTCGTTGTCGACCGTGAACGCGAAGCTCGTGTCCTTGGCCCCCGTGGTCGCGTTAAGCGCCACCAGCCCGCCCTCGATGCCGCCGCTCGCGTTGGTGGTGATCCGGCCGCCGACGTACAGGTCGCCGCCCTGAACCGCGAGATCGCGGACCCCGCCCGGTACGGAGCCCCTGAACGTCGAGACCAGGCTGTGGTCGGACGTGTTGATGGCCACCACACGCCGGTGGGTCACTCCGTCTACCGTGATGAACTGCCCGCCGGCGTACAGCGTGCTGCCGTTGGCCGACAGGGCGAGCGCGCGCACGTCCTCGTCGGTCGGAAGCTGCCACAGCAGCGCTCCCGAGCCGGCGTCAACCGCCGCGATGTAGCCGTGAGTGGCGTCGATCGTGCCACCCAGGTACACCACACCCCCGGCAGCGACGCTGCTGTGCACCGGCCCCGCCGGGTGCCAGGCCAACGAGACGGGCTCCCTGTTGTACACCGCATTCGCGGGTGACGGACCGATGACGAATGCGAACAAGGTTGCCGCGGTGACAGACAGCGCGAGCCTGCGAGTCCAACCCATGATGTACCCCCCGGCGGGAGCGTAGGACGACGTCGTACGCCGATACAGGGGTCCTCGCGCGTTTGCCCAATCTTGTGTATGCCGCCGGGGCAGACCGGAGGGAGCTCGGGTCAGTGGCGGGTCAGCGGCGGGTCAGCGGCGGGTCAGCGACGGGTCAGTGTGGCCTTGCGGGTCACCGTGGCCGAGTGGTTGCCGACCCGGTCGGTCGCCCACGCCCGCACGACCAGCTTCCCCTTGCGCAGGCCGCGGAGCTTGCCGGTCCAGCGGTGGTGGCTGTCCGTCGTCCGGATCAGCGCCCTGCTGCGCGCGAACGCCTTGCCCTTGGTCGCGGCCTTGACCCACCGGTGGGTCCTGGCGTTGTAGCCGTACCAGTGCCCCTTCCGCTTCTCGACCGCCTTCAGCGACACCGTCTTGACACCGGTACCGGCGTCGGTGGCCCGGCCGTGCAGCTTCCGCCACGCCCTGACCGAGTGGCTCGGCTTCGACCGGGCCACGGTGACCTTGGGGTTGGTCTTGTCGACCTT
>JAICSC010000141.1 GCA_025937085.1 Nocardioides sp. | reverse complement strand
CGTCAACGACAAGGGCACCAAGATGGCCAAGGCCGTGTGCCCCGTGTGCGGCACGAACCTCAACCGGATTCTCGGCAAGGCCTGAGTCTGAGGCACCGCACAGACCTCAGCTGACGGCGTCACCCCTGCGGGGTGGCGCCGTCAGTCTGTGGAGAGACCGCCGCACGGATCGGCGACCTGTGGCAGCGTGCCTGCGGTGACCACATCGAGGGCGTGGGACGACCTGGCCCGGCCGGTCCTGCGTGACGGCCTGCACGCCGTACGCCGCGACGACCGCCACCTCCAGCTCGGGCTCGACCCGCCCGACCGCCTCGTGCTGGACGACCGGCCCGGACTCCACGCCGCCCTGACCCACCTCGACCGGCGCCCGCCGGCCGAGCTGCGGGAGGTCGTCTCGGAGCTGGTGGCCGAAGGCTGGGTCGTGGACGCCGGTGACCGCGGCCGGTCGCCTGACGCCGCGTCGGCGCGAGCGCCGGTCGCTCTCACCGTCGACGCGACGCTCGAGGATCCCGTTCTCCGCGTCTGCAGCGCGGCCGGGATCACGCGCGCCACCGAGGCGCCGGTGCGGCTGGTGGCCACCGTCGGGGAACCGCGCCGCGCGGTCTCCGACGCCCTGGTCCGCGACGACGTCGCCCACCTCTGGCTCGCCGTCCTTCCGGGCGCGGTCCGGATCGGTCCGTTCGTCGAGCCGGGCCGCAGCTCCTGCCTGCGCTGCGTGGACGCCCATCTCGGCGACCGGGACCCGCGACGGGCGACGGTCCTCCACCAGCTGGAGGACCTGCCGTCGGCGCCGCGGACAGATCCGGACGCCTGCCTGGTGCGCCTGGCAGCCGCGTGGGCGGTCCGTGACCTCGTACGCCGGCTCGACGGCCGCGAGCCCGCACTCAGGTCGGCGACGGTCACCGTGACCGCGGACCTCGAGGTCACCCATCGCGCGTGGCTGCGCCATCCGCACTGCGGCTGCGCCTGGGGCTGACCGACCGCACGTCCGAGCCGCCCGGACTCACCACCACTCGCTGTCGAGCTTGCCCTCGATCGCGCGGAGGTGCTCGCGCGAACACGTGTCGCAGTAGGTCTTGCGCCGACCGTTCTCGACCGAGGTCACCCAGGTCATCGTCTCGGTCTCGGCGGCCTGCTTCCCACAGAAGTCGCAGGTCCTCACGGCAGGCAGACTATCTCCGCGTTCTTCGGCCCAGCGCAGCTCAGCCTCGATGGGAACCCGGGGTTTTCGAGACGGCATGCGAGAGCCCGGTACGAGCTCTGCTCGTACCGGGCTCCCGGAACACTCGCGATCAGGTCGAGGGCGGTGTTCCTTCAGTTGGCGCGGGCCAGGGCCAGACGCGCCTGCCGCGCGGCCTGCTCGGCCTTGCGGCTCAGCCGCCGCGCCGCCGCCTGCTGGCGGCCACGACGGAGCTGCTGCGCCTCTCCCAGGCGCGCGGCCATCTGTGCGCGCGCGAGGTCTTCGTGCATGAGTTGATTCATCATGATCTTGTTTCCGTTCTGGTGAGTGATCAAGGAAGTGCTTTCCAGTGATGGATGGGTAGACAGTGGCCGTCGTCCGAGCCGGTCCCCCGCCGATCTGCCGATCAGGCGGCCTGCTCGTTCTTGCGCGGACGCCCGCGCGGACGCTTGCGAGGGATGACTACTCCTTGGAGGAACAGCTCTCCGCCCCAGACGCCCCAGGGCTCACGCCGCTCCAGGGCTCCGGAGAGGCAGAGATCCCGTACCGGGCAGTCCTGGCACAGCGTCTTGGCGAACTCGACGTCGGCGGGTGACTCGGCGAACCACAGGTCCGAGTCGTTGACTCGGCAGGGCAGCAGCTCGTCGGGCACCGTGTCGGCCGTGTCGTGGAGCTCACCGAGCGTCGCAGGCAGCAGCGCATCGGCGGTCCCGTCCCGGCGGTCGAGAACAGTGATGGTCATGTCTTTCACCTCCTTGTGACCTGATCGCTTCTGTGGGTGGGAAGTCTTCGGTACAAATGACGAAGGCCGCGGATCCCATGTGACGGGTTCCGCGGCCTGGAGGCTGCCGATGGCTGTTGAGTCTCAACAGATCGGTGGTCTCCAGGCGGAGGTCCCCGGGAAGGCGCCCTCGGTGGTCGCGAGGCCCATGCCGCCGACGAGGCGGATGCGGGCGCACGTCGACACCTGAACACCGGCGACAGCCGCAATGGTCTGCACCTCGAGGGAGGCCGGGCCATAGGCGGGCATGCCGAACGACGGCGTCTGGGCCGTCTTCTGGAGCTTGTTGCTGATCACGCGGGCCACCTCCTTCGAGTGTTGGGCGCCGGCCCTGCCAGGGGCCGTGATGCGCTGTCGGTTACGTCGTTCGCAGAACGCTACCGGGGGGGCGACGTAACCGGCAAACCATTTTGTGGGCATTTCGCGAAAATTTCGAGAGCCTGCCCGCGTCCAAGTGCCCGGACGCGGAATCGTGACCCCACAAACTTGACCCACGCAGTGCCAGCAGTCTTCCCCAGAGCCCTACCTCACGACCTCGAGTAGACCCTCACCATACCGCTCGAGCTTCGCGGGGCCGACCCCGCTGATGCGCAGAAGGGCGGCGGAGGACGTCGGTCGCTGCTCGGCGATCAGCTGCAAGGTGGCGTCGGTGAACACCACGAACGCCGGCACCTTCTCCTCGTCGGCCCGCTCCTTGCGCCAGACCCGCAGACGCTCGAACAGCTCCTCGTCGTACGACGCCGGACAGTCCGCGCAGCGTCCGCGCTTCTTCTCCGCGGCGCTGGACAGGGGCCTGCCACACTCGCGGCAGTTGGCCACACGACGCGACTTCGGCCTCGCACCGACGCCTTTGGCGGAGTCGGGCAGCAGGGCGTCGAGGAAGCGGGACGGCCTGCGGTTGCCGCGGCCGCCGGGCGTCCGCGCCGACGCCCACGACAGCACGAGATGCTCGCGGGCTCGTGTCATGCCGACGTAGAGCAGTCGGCGCTCCTCCTCGATCTCGGCATCGGTGGTGGCGTGGGTCAGCGGCATCGCCCCGTCGTGCATCCCCGCGAGGAACACCGCGTCCCACTCGAGGCCCTTGGCGGCATGGAGCGTCGCGAGGGTCACTCCCCCGGCGGCCGGCGCGTGCTGCTCGGCGGTCCGCCGATCGAGGTCGGCCACGAAGTCGCCGGGCGAGGTCTCCGCCGCCTCCTCGGCCATCGTCATCAGCGCCTGCAGGGACTCCCACCGGTCGCGGGTCTGGCCACGGGTCGTGGGCGCCTCGGAGGTCCAGCCCGTGCCGGCGAGCGCGGCGCGGACCAGGTCGAGCAGGGACGAGTCGCCGTCGTCGGTGCGCACCGCGGCCCGGAGCAGGGCCACCGCCTGCTTCACCTCCGGGCGCTCGAAGAACCGGGTGGCGCCGCGCACGACGTAGGGCAGGCCGCGCGAGGCGAGCGCATCCTCGAACGCCTCGGATTGGGCGTTGATGCGGAACAGGACGGCGATCTCCGACGCGGGGACGCCGTCGCGCAGCAGCCCACCGACCGCTTCGGCGACCGCGTCGGCCTCGGCCACCTCGTCGGCGGCGGGTGTGTAGCGGACGACCGGGCCGCCGGGTCGCTGGGCCCGCAGCCGGACCGAGGTCGAGCCGGATCCGGCGAGCACGGTGTTCGCCGCCTCCACGACCTCGGGCGTGGAGCGGTAGTTGCGGGACAGCTCGACCGAGGTGGTGCCGGGGAACTTGCGGGGGAAGTCGCGGAGGTACGCCGCGTCCGCGCCCGCGAAGGAGTAGATGGTCTGGGCGGGGTCGCCGACGACGCAGATCTCGTCTCGCCCGCCCAGCCAGAGGTCGAGGAGCGCGGACTGGATCGGGGAGACGTCCTGGAACTCGTCGACGACGAACCAT
Source organism: Nocardioides sp. (assembly GCA_025937085.1). Classification (GTDB taxonomy): domain Bacteria; phylum Actinomycetota; class Actinomycetes; order Propionibacteriales; family Nocardioidaceae; genus Nocardioides. The sequence goes on along the minus strand of JAICSC010000141.1, from coordinate 4,824 downwards.
TTGTACTGGGCCCGGACCTGCGCAGCGACGCGCTCCTCGTCGGCGAGCATGCCGGCGGTGAGCAGCAGGACGTCCTCCATGTCCATCCGCGACTGCGAGCGCTTGACCTCCTCGTAGCCGGCGAACAGCCGGCCCACGGTCTCGTGGTCCAGCCCCGCGACGGCGCGACCGCGAACGCCGGCGACCCGGGCGTAGTCGTCGGGGCCGACGTTGCTGACCTTGGCCCACTCGATCTCGGAGGCCACGTCACGCAGGAGCGCCTGGTCGGTCTGGATCCGCAGTCGCCGCGCGGCACCGACGACCAGCGGGATCTTGGACTCGGTCAGGGTCGGCAGCTCGCCGCCGTACGTCGTCGGCCAGAACCAGCGCAGCTGGCGCAGCGCCGCGCTGTGGAAGGTGCGGGCCTGGACGCCGGGCGCGCCGAGACGGTGCAGCCGGCCGCGCATCTCTCCCGCGGCCCTGGTGGTGAAGGTGACGGCGAGGACCTCGGTCGGCACGTAGATGCCCTGGGCCACGCCGTGCGCGATGCGGTGGGTGATCGCCCGCGTCTTGCCAGTGCCGGCCCCGGCGAGGACGCGCACCGGCCCTCGCAGCGCCTCGGCCACCTCGCGCTGCTCGGGGTCCAGCGCCGCGAGCAGGTCGATAGCGACGCCGGGCGAGAGGGGCACGCGGGAACAACTCCTCGACATCGATGGTTGAAGATGTCACCAACACTAGACGTGAGGAAGGACAGTCTCTCGATGAGCGGCTCGGTCACGATGTACAGCACCCCGTGGTGTGGCTACTGCCACCGGCTGAGGGGTCAGCTGGACCGCGAGGGGATCTCCTACGAGGTCATCGACATCGAGCAGCACCCCGAGGCTGCCTCATTCGTCGAGAGCGTCAACCACGGCAACCAGACCGTCCCGACGCTGGTGTACGCCGACGGTACGGCGCAGACCAACCCGTCGGTGGTGCAGGTCAAGGAGAAGCTCGCCGCGCTTGTCTCTTGAGGTGAGCCGGCTTGCGCGCAAGCGCGCGGCGCTGATCCCCACGGTCGAGCGACCCGACTGCGCCGTGTCGCTCGGTCCTCGCTCTACCACGACCCCGGGAGCGGCCCGCCGTACCAGTCCTCGACCAGCGACCGGCTGATCGAGACACCCCCGGGGAGCACCAGCGTTCCCGCAGCGGCTTCGGCGCGCATGTCCTCGCGGGTGAACCACCGCGCGTCCTGCACCTCGGTGCCGTCGACCTGGATCTCGCACGACACTGCCCGTCCGCGGAAGCCGAGCATGAGGCTCGCGGGGAGCGGCCACGGCTGGTTTCCGAAGAAGGTCACCTCGCCGACCACGACGCCGGTCTCCTCCACGACCTCACGGCGTACGGCGTCCTCGAGCGTCTCGCCGGGCTCCAGGAAGCCAGCGAGCGTCGAGTACCGCCCGGCAGGCCAGGCCTCCTGCCGACCGAGCAACAGCTGCTCGTCGGGCGTCCCGGGCTCGCCGTGCGTGATGGCCATGATCACGGCCGGGTCGGTGCGCGGGAACTGCCGCCGGTGGCACTCCACGCACTCCAGCTCGTGCCCCGCCAGGCGCGGTTCCAGCCGCCCGCCGCAGCGCGGGCAGAACCGCGTGGCGAACAGCCACTCCGCCAGGCCGATCGCATGGAAGACCAGCGGAGCCTGCTCCACCCCGGCGCCGGCCAGGTGCGGGAGCAGGTCGCGGATCCCGACCCACTCCTCCCCTGTGGCGTACGACGCGTCCACGACGTCGGCGAACCAGACCCGCCCGTCCCGCTCCCCGAGCAGCACCCGCACGCCCTCGCCGGCGAGATCGGCCAGGTCGACCGGTGCCACCCACGGGACCGTTCCGTCGACCGGGCGGACCCGGTTCCCGGCGACGACCAGGACCCTCGTCTCGGGGTCCTGCCACGCCGACTCCAGCCAGGCGTCGTCCCCTCGGTGCTCACTCGCCCGGTCGTGCGGGTAGGCGGCCAGCTCCAAGTGCGGGAACCTCACCCCGCGAGGCTAACGCCCGGGTCGGCGTAGCCCGACCCGGGCGTCAGCGGTGGCGTGATCAGTGCGTCACTTGAGATTCACCATGTCGACCATGCCCATCATGGCGTGGGGCATCCCGCTCAACCGGTCGGGCCAGAAGCACATCAGGGCGTAGCGCCCCTTCGGCAGGTCCAGCTTCCAGGCCGCATGCCGGTTCGGCGAGATGACCCCGAAGCTGCTGTTGGCCCGCTTCGCGAACGACGGCTGGCCGTGGCCACCCGACCTGAGGAACTTCAGGACCTGGCCGCGGGTCGTACCGCTCTTGACCCGCTGGAACTCGATGAAGTGGGGCTGGTCGGACCGGTTGTCGACCTTGACCCAGCCGTTGTTCCGGATCGCGCCCCGGGGCTCGAACCCGTAGGTGAAGATGTTGATCTTCCCGTGGGTCGCGACCGGCGTGCGCTTGTGCACCTTGCCCTTCACGGTGAGGACGGTGAAGATCGGCGCCTGCTGGTTCTGGTCGATGAACACGTAGCTGCCCTTGGTCAGCCGCTCCTGGAACCAGCCCGGCTTGGTGGACTTCGCCTCCGCACCCGCGAGCCAGTCGACGTTGTCGTCGAGCCGCGCGATGGCGGCGGTGTCGCCCGAGAACGCCGGGCCGAAGTCCTGGCTGAGCTGCTGCAAGGTGTAGCCGGGATGGAGGTGGAACGCCTGGAGGACCGCCGACCCCTTGGCCTTCTTGTCGACGACCTTGAAGGTGACCAGCCCCGCGTGGATCGAGCTGGTGCTCAGCTTGATCGCCTTGTCGGTCACCTTCGCCTTGATGGTCGGTGCGGCGGCGCGCCCCACGGGGTGCGCGGCCTGGGCGCTCGGTGCGAGCAGCTGCGTGCCCAACAAGGCCAGCCCCAGGGAGACCCCCGTGGCGATCAGACGATGTCTCATGTGTGGTTCCTCTCGGTGGAACTGTCGACAAGGCGCACACGGTCGTGGCCCGGATGCTCGATCATCCTGCGCCGCGCGGGGGCCTCTCCGGAATCCGCCGGAAGGATGATCCTGATCCGCCCGCCCGGGGCCCTCGGGGCCGCCGACGACCCTCCCGAGGAAGCCCTTCCCTGACACACAGGGCGTTCACGCGTAGCGCACAGGCGTCGGGCAGTATCGTCGGGCCACCCAGACAGCCCATCACAGCACAGCCCAGCCCAGCACAGCCCAGCCCTGAACGGTGGGAGACCGGACCGATGACGAGAGCACGCCGTCTGCTCGCCTACGTGCTGCCGGTGCACAACGAGTCCGACGGTCTGCACGCCTTCCACGACGCCCTGGTGACGGCGACGAACAAGCGGCCGGACCTCGACTTCGAGTTCGTGTACGTCGACGACGGCAGCCGCGACTCCTCGCTCGAAGTGCTCCTGCGGCTGCGAGCGGACGACGACCGGGTCACCGTGATCTCCCTGGCCCGGAACTTCGGTCACCAGATCGCCGTCACGGCCGGTCTCGACGCAGCCGCCGGCCGCGACGCGGTGATCATCATGGACACCGACCTCCAGGACCCGCCCGAGGTGAGCCTGCAGCTGATCGAGACCTGGGAGTCCGGGGTCGACGTGGCCTACGCCCAGCGGCGTACCCGGCGGGACTCGCCGTTCAAGCGCGGTACGGCGTACGCGTTCTACTGGCTGCTCACCCGGCTCGCCTCGGTCGACATCCCCCGCAACGTCGGCGACTTCCGGCTGATGGACCGCGCGGTGGTCGCCGAGGTCATCCGCTACCGCGAGCACGACCGGTTCCTGCGCGGCATCGTGGCGCACGTCGGGTTCCGCCAGGAGGCGGTGTCGTTCGACCGCGATCCGCGCTACGCCGGCTCCTCGTCGTACCCCCTGCGGAAGATGCTCAAGCTCGCGGCCGACGGGATCCTCGGCTTCTCCACGTTCCCGCTGCGCTTGATCTCCCGGCTCGGGATGCTGATCTCGCTGCTGAGCGTGCTCGGTGCACTCTTCGTGATCTACGTGCGCACGTTCGAGCCGGAGCGGACCGTGCCCGGCTGGGCGTTCATCGCGGTCGGTATGTTCCTGCTGGGCGGGCTCCAGCTGCTGATGATGGGCGTGATCGGCAGCTATCTCGGCCGGGTGTACGTCGAGACCCAGGGCCGCCCGCTGTACTCGCTGGCGATGGTCGCCCGCGGGCATGACGAGGAGCGTTCACCCTGAGCTTCCACATCGGAGCCGCCGCCGGCGACATCGCGCCGGTCGTGCTCATGCCGGGCGACCCGCTGCGTGCGAAGTGGATCGCCGAGACGTTCCTCGACGACGCCCGCTGCTACTCCGAGGTCCGCGGGATGCTCGGCTACACCGGCACCTGGCACGGGCAACGCGTCTCGGTCCAGGGCTCGGGGATGGGCCAGCCGTCGGCGGCGATCTACGTGCACGAGCTGTTCACGTCGTACGACGTGCAGTCGATCGTGAGGGTCGGGTCGTGCGGCGCCCTGACCGAGAGTCTCGCCGTCCGCGACGTCGTCATCGCGTCCGGGGCCTGTACCGACTCCTCGATGAACCGGATCACCTTCGAAGGTCTCGACTACGCCCCCGTGGCCGACTTCGGGCTGCTCCGCGGCGCGGCCGCGGCCGCCGAGCGCCTTCTGGTGGAGCGCCCCGTCCACGTCGGGCTGCTGTTCTCCAGCGACTCGTTCTACGCCTCCAGGCCCGAGCTCATCCAGCGGATGGTGGAGTACGGTGTGCTGGCGGTCGAGATGGAGGCCAGCGCGCTCTACACCCTGGCCGCCAGGCACGGACGGAGGGCTCTGGCGATCTGCACGGTGTCGGACCACGTCGTCACCGGCGAGCAGACCTCGGCCGCCG